>JAKDNC010000776.1 GCA_030452025.1 Nocardioides sp.
CGGCATCAGCCCCTCCATCAGGATCGCCACCATCCGCGGCAGCAGGAACATCGCCGCAGCGAGCGAGATCGCGAGGGTGAGGATCGCGGTCGAGTCCTCGGCGGGAGAGTCGAACCCGTAGCCGAGGATGCCGATCAGCAGGCCCAGGATCAGGCCCATCACGAGGGTCTCGCCGAACAGTCCGAAGCGCTTCTGGATCGCCTCCGGGGTCGCGTCGAGCCTGCGGAGCCCGGGGATCGCGTCGAACACCTTGTTCATCGGGATGGCGAGCAGCCCGTACGGGGCGGAGGTCCCGTGCGGGAAGGAGATCTCCGGCAGCTGGAAGTACTTCTGCACGATCGGGGCGGTGAGGTCGGCCATGGCGAGGATCAGGGCCAGATGCACCGCAGCGCTCAGCAGACCCAGCAGATAGTTGCCGGTGACGGCGCCGACCAGCGCCCCGATCATCGCGCTGTGCCAGTAGTTCCACAGGTCGATGTCGAAGGTGCGGGTGAGCCCCGTCAGCAGCAGCACCACATTGACCAACAGGCCCAACGGGATGATCATCGCCCCGATCGAGGAGCCGAAGGCGATCGCGGCCGAGGACGGCCATCCGACGTCCACCACGTCCAGGCTCACACCGAGCCCCTCGGCCATCCCGGTGGCCGCCGGGGCCACCTGCGCAGCAAGCAGACCGATCACCAGGTTGATTCCGATGAAGCCGATGCCGATGGTGACCCCGGCGCGGAAGGACTTGCCCAGTTTCAGGCCGAGCAGCAGACCGAACAGCGTGATGATGACCGGCAGGACCACGGAGGGGCCCAGCGTGTTGAGATAGCTCGAGATGGGTGCGAGGAAGGACTCCATGATGCTCTCCTTTGAGCGTGGAGGGATGGGGAGGGCCGAGGCCGGGTCAGCTCAAAGCCCGGGAGATCTCGTCGAGCACCTCCTCCTGACCCATGCCGGTCAGCAGCGGCAGCGCCCGGATCACGGGCACGGTCACCGAGGTGGGGACATCGGTGGTGGCCACGATGAGATCGGCGTCGACATCACCGCTGACGAGGTCCATGACCTTGCCCTGGGCGACGGTCGCACCAATGCCCTTCTCGGCGAGGTGGTCTCGCACCTTGGCAGCGACGACGGTGGAGGTCGCGACGCCCGTGCCGCAGATGATGAGGACCTTCTTCATGGTTGCTCCTGGAGGATCGAGGGTGGGGTGATCGGTCGATTCTGTGTGTTCACAGAGCCAGCCGCAATGGATCATCCAGCAGTTCCTGGATCTCCTGGAGCGCCCGGGCGGCGTCGGCGCCGTCGGCCACCCGGTGGTCGATGGACAACCCGAGCTCACAGCTCATCCGTCCGGTCACGGTGCCATCCTGCTCCACCCCCGGGGCGAAGCCGACGGTGCCGCTGCTGAGCGCCGTCGCCTGCGGCGGGGTGATCAGCGCATTGAACCGGTCCACGCCCATCCCGCCGAGATTGGAGCCGGTGCCGGTGGCGGGTCCGAACAGGGAGGGGTCCACAGTCCCCGCCTTGGCGGAGGCGCCGATCTCGCGGATCTGTGCATCCAGCGCCCGGACGCCCTGCAGATCCGGCTCGCGCAACACCGGCACGAGCAGGCCTCCGGAGGTGTCCACGGCCAGGACCACGTCCACGCTGGGGTTCCGCTTCACCCCGTCACCGGCCCAGGACCCGTTCAGCTGCGGGGTGCCCCGCAGCAGCAGTGCGTAGGCGCGCACTAGCAGCGTGGTCCAGCTGATGCCCTTCAGCACGCCGGTGCGGGCGCGGGCGGCGGTGGACAGGTCCATCGTCCGGAATGCCGTGAACTGCGGGATCAGCGGGGTGGTGGCCATTGCCCGCGCCGTGAGCTGGCGGGTGCGGCGGTCCCGGGCCGACCCC
>JAKDNC010000079.1 GCA_030452025.1 Nocardioides sp.
AGTATGTCAAGAAGGACGAGCCCGACGAGCACTACACGAAGGTCGGCCGCTGGGCGACGGTCGCGGCGACGATCGTCGCGATCGGGACCGCCCAGGTCGCGGCGTCCTACACCAACATCATGGACTACCTGCAGACTCTCTTCGGCTTCTTCAACGCACCACTCTTCGCGACCTTCATCCTCGGAATGTTCTGGAAGCGGATGTCGGCCACCGCTGGTTGGGTGGGTCTCGTCGCCGGAACCGGGAGCGCCATCGGTGTCTGGGTGCTCAGCGAGGATGTCACCGGGACGATCGGCCTGGCCGGTCAGGGTGCGGCCTTCGTCGCTGCGGGCGTCGCCTTCGTGGTCGACATCCTCGTCAGCGTCGTGGTCAGCCTGATGACCCGCCCACGCGAGGAGTCCGAGCTGCGGGGCCTGGTCTATTCGCTGACTCCGAAGAAGGACTTCCGTGACGAGGGTGAGCCCGAGCTTGCCTGGTTCCAGCAGCCCACCAAGCTGGCAGCCATCGGGCTGGTGGCCGTCATCGCACTCAACGTCATCTTCTGGTGAGGGAGGACCACATGAGCAACACGACACCGAAATCGGGTCGCAGCGGCAGGGACTCCCACACCGCACGCGCCTTCGACATCCGCACTTTCATCGCGCTGCTGATCGGCATCTACGGCGTGGTACTGGTGCTGACCGCGATCTTCTCGACCAGCGACGCGGATCTCGACAAGGCGGGCGGGGTCAACGTCAACCTCTGGGCCGGGATCGGGATGATCGTGGCGGCCGCAGCATTCCAGGCGTGGGCCCTGTGGCGTCCGGTGATCGTCCCGGACAAGCCTCCTGCCGAGTCCTCAGACGTCGAGAGCTGAGAGCGCCGAGTCGTCACGAGTTGAGCCTTGATGGGTCATGTCGTGGCGACTCGGCGCGTGGCGGTCAGCGCCAGAAGAGCGGCTCGCCGTCATACACGTCGTAGTCGGTGTCGCTGGAGTCGAACATGACCCCGTCGACCGTCTCTCCCTTGCTGGCCAGCTGGATGGTGCAGGAGTCCAGTGTGTCGCCGGGCTTGACCTCGCTGTCGAAGGACTCACCGTTGCAGGGGTCGAACGAGGTGAACTCGATCAGGTGGGTCGCCGGCTGCTCACCGATCATCCCGGTCAGGTCGGTGCTGGGGTCATAGCCAGAAGCGTCGCCGGAAACGACCTCGCCGGTCACCTTCACGAAGAACGGGGTGTACTTGTTGGGGTCCTCCTTCAGGTTCAACTCCTTGAGTTGAGCGCTGGTGCCCTCCTCGATCTCGCTGACGGTCAACTTCACCACGAGCCCGTCCTCGTCGGTGACCGTCGCGGTGTCGCCGATGCTCAGCTCCTCACCGGCGGGCGTCAGGTCGGCGTCGGCTGTGTCGGCCGCGGCTTCCGTCTCCTCGGTCTCCGTCTCCTCGGTCTCCGGCTCCGCCTCGGCGTCCTCGGACTCTTCCTCGCTGGCGCTCTCGGTGGCGCTGGGGGTCTCCGAGCCCTCGCTGTCACTCGAGGAGTCGTCGGAGCCGCAGGCGGTCAGGGCCAGAGCGGCCAGGGTCGCGGTCAGGCCGAGGGCCAGCTTCTGCTTCATGAGTTCCTCCATCAGGTTGGTCCGGATGCCGGCGTAGCCGGCGCGTGGAAGAAGCCATGCCCGTCTCCGGTCGGGCTAAACCTGGTTCAGGGACAGATCCGTTGTGGGCCTGACCACGCTGCGGCCAATCAGGCGGAAAGCCTCGGAGCCACCGCGTCCAGCTGCCAGTCGGTCCACCTCTGCAGGTGCGCCGCATCGCTCGAGGTGAGCAGGTCGCAGGCGAATCCCCAGTGGAGGGCCACCCGGTCGCCGGGAGACACCTCGCCGAGGAAGGAGCCGCCCCCGGTCAGATACTCGACCCGGGACTCGACCGGTTCACCCAGCGACAGCCTCCGGTCGCGGTATTCCAAGTGGCGCGAACGCACGACGAGTTGCTCCGGGCCGACCTCGACGACCTCGGCCTGAGCGATCCGACACGAGTCGAGCACCTCGAGGGGCTCCGGCCTTCCCGTGCCCAGCAACCTTGTCCAGGGATAGATCGAGAACACGTGGAAGGCATGTGTGGGCGCGGCCTCCACGAGCACGGACTCGTCGAGGTGCGTCCAGTATGACGCCGCCTGCGGACCGAACCGGTCCAGCAGTGCGGCCCCGAAGTCCGCGCGGTCCACCTCGGCGGTGAGGTCGTTTCCGGTCCAGTAGGCCCGGACCACGTCCGCGGCCAAGGGGTCGGCACGCCCGGTCATCGCTGCGATCAGCTCTTGGTAGGGCCAGGCACCCGAGAATCCGGCGGCGAGTCCGGGAACCAGCCCGGGATCACCGCCACCGCAGGCAACCGCACGCAGCGCCGCCGAGTCGGCCGGACCGCAGTAGCCCAACGAGTTCGGGGCGTGGGCGTAGCGGGAGAAGAGCCTGCGCCCGGCTTCGTCCACGCCCTTGGCCATGCCCTCAGACGCCGGCAGTCTGACCGATCATGTCGGCGGCCTCTCGATGCATGCGCCCGAAGTTGTAGTACGCCGCACACGCACCCTCGGGGGAGACCATGCAGGTGCCGATCGGGGTCTCCGGGGTGCAGGCAGTTCCGAACACCTTGCACTCCCACGGCTTGATCACGCCCTTGAGCACCTCGCCGCACTGGCAGGCCTTCGGGTCGGCGACGCGGACGCCGGGCATGGAGAAGCGCTCCTCCGCGTCGAAGTCCGCGTAGGCCCCGTTGATCTTCAGCGCGCTCTGCGAGATGAAGCCGAGGCCGCGCCACTCGAAGTGGGGGCGAAGCTCCATCGTCTCGCCCAGCAGCTTCAGCGCCTGGACGTTGCCCTCCTCCCGGACGACGCGTCCGTACTGGTTCTCCACCTCGCACCTGCCGTCGCGGATCTGCTGGAGCAGCATGTGGACTGTGGCCAAGATGTCGAGGGGCTCGAAGCCGGCCACGACCAGCGGCTTCCCATAGGTCTCGGGGACGAACCGGTAGGGGCGGGTTCCCACCACCGTCGAGACGTGGCCCGGGCCGAGAAATCCGTGCAGGCGCAGGTCGGGGGACTCGAGGATCGCCCGGATCGGGGGCACGATCGTCACGTGGTTGCAGAAGACCGAGAAGTTCTGCACGCCGAGCTGTTTGGCCCGGACCAAGGTGACGGCGGTGGACGGGGCGGTGGTCTCGAAGCCGACCGCGAAGAAGACGACGTGCTTGCCGGGGTTGTCTCCGGCGATCTTCAGGGCGTCGAGCGGGGAGTAGACGAAGCGCACGTCGGCGCCGCGCGCCTTCGCATCGAGCAAGGACCCCCTGGAGCCGGGCACCCGCATCATGTCTCCAAAGGTCGTGAAGATGACGTCGGGCTGCTCGGCCAGCCACATCGCGTCGTCCACGCGTCCCATCGGGATCACGCAGACCGGGCACCCGGGTCCGTGCACGAGCTCGATGCCGGGCGGCAGGATGTGTTCGAGCCCGTGGCGGTAGATGGTGTGCGTGTGTCCACCACACACCTCCATGAACTTGAACTCGTCCTCACCGGCGAGCTGAGTGATGGACTTGACCAGCGCGCGGGCTGCTGCCGGGTCACGGAATTCATCGACGAACTTCATGGACCTGTCACCTCTCCTTGCACGCGCACTGGCGTGCGCGTGTCATGCGATCTGCGAGGAGTTGAATGCGTCGATCTCGTTCGCATAGTCCTCACCCATCTTCCTGACCTGGTCCAGGGTCAGCTGGGCCTCGGTCTCGTCGATCTTCGCCATCGCGAAGCCGACATGGACGAGGACCCAGTCGCCCTCGACCAGCCCGCTTCCGGCCAGCAGACGGACGCTGATCACCCGTTGCACGCCGTTGACCGCGACTTTGGCGAGATGTTGCTCGGCGTCGGTGATCTCGACGACCTGTCCCGGTATTCCTAGGCACATGGTGGGTGCCGCCTCTCTGTTCGTGAGTCTGGAGTGTCAGCAGATTCGGGGAAGGGGATCGCCGACGAGCATGTCGACGATCCGGCTGCCGCCGAACGGGGTGCGCAGCGCCACCATCCCCGGCGGCTCGGGGACGACCTGCCCGACGACGACGGCTTCGACGCCGAGCGGATGGGCACGCAGGGCGGCCACCGCGGCCTCGGCCTGCTCCTCGGGCACCACCGCGACGAACTTGCCCTCGTTGGCCACGTAGATGGGATCGATCCCGAGCATGTCGCAGGCACCGAGCACCTGCGGATGCACCGGCAGCGCGGCCTCGTCGAGGATCACCCCGATGCCCGCAGTCTGGGCGAGCTCGTTGCACACGGTGCCGAGACCGCCGCGCGTGGCGTCGCGCATCCAGCGCGTCCCCGGTGCCGCTGTGAGCAGCGCGGCGACCATCTCGTGCACGGGCGCCGTGTCGGAGACGATCTCATCGGCGTCGATGGCCAGGTCGCCGCGCGCGAGCATCACCGCCATGCCGTGGTCGCCCAGTGCACCGGAGAGCACCAGCCGGTCGCCGGCCTCGACGAGATCCGCGCCGAGCTGTCGGCCGGCCGGGACCACACCCACCCCGGCGGTGGAGATGTAGAGGCCGTCGGCCGCGCCCTTGGCCACCACCTTCGTGTCGCCGGTGACGATCTGTACGCCGGCCGCATCGGCTGCCTGCCTCATGTCGGCCACGATCGAGCGCAAGCGGGAGATCGCGAAGCCCTCCTCGATCACGAACGCGGCGGAGAGCCACTGAGGGACCGCGCCGCTCACGGCGAGGTCGTTGACCGTGCCGTGGACCGCGAGGTGGCCGATGGTCCCGCCGGGGAATTCGATCGGCTGGACCACGAAGGAGTCGGTGGAGAACGCGAGCCGCTCACCGGAGGGCAGGGCGAGGACCGCGCCGTCGCCGAGCTGCTCGAGCTCGGGGTTGCGGAAGGCCTCGACGAACACGTTGTCGGTCAACGCCGCCGAGGACTTCCCGCCGGCGCCGTGGGCGAGGGTGATCAACTCGTCGATCAGCCGTGGACGGCGCTTGCGGAACTCCTCGATCTTGAGAAGCATCCGGTCCTCGCGTCCGACGTGTGAGTTCGTCGACGCGCTGGTCACAGGGCTGGTCATCGGATGCCTCCCGGCGCTCGTGAGCCCGCGGCCATCAGGTCGGCGACTCGTCGTTCGGTCTCTTCCTGGACGATCGACCAGAGCCGGAAGCCGATGCGGGCATGGCTCTCCTGGATCCGATGGATACTCTGGGAGTGGACGGTGAAGCAGTGGTCCACGTCCTCGCTCGTCGACATCGATCCGCCCTCGTGGCCTGCGAACCCGATCGTGAGCAGGCCACGATGCTTGGCCTCGGAGAGTGCCCGGATCAGGTCGTCGGAGTTGCCGGAGGTGGACAGGGCGATCGCCACGTCGACCGGTCTGGAGTGGGCGATCACCTGGCGGGAGAAGATCAGCTCGAACCCGACGTCGTTGCCGAGCGCG
The DNA here is from genome assembly GCA_030452025.1 of Nocardioides sp. Classification (GTDB taxonomy): domain Bacteria; phylum Actinomycetota; class Actinomycetes; order Propionibacteriales; family Nocardioidaceae; genus Nocardioides. The sequence continues at coordinate 5,442 of JAKDNC010000079.1, forward strand.
GTCACCACCGCCTGGTCGGCGGCCAGGGACCAGGCGGGGACGGCGCGCCCCCGCACCGGTCGGCAGAACAGCGATGCGAGGGTGGCCGCGTCCGTGGAGCTTCCTCCGTTCCCGAACGTGTAGAGCCGACCGCCACGTGCGAACCGGTCGGACATGGCGATGCCGGCGGCCCGGAGGTCCTCCTCGTACTCCTCGAGGGAGGCCTGTTGGAGCCGTGCGCTCACCTCGGCCTTGCCCCGGGCCGATGCCGCGAGATCGGTCAGCAACGCATCGACATCGGTCTCGGTGCCCTCGATGAACGGGTAGAGGAAGTCGGTGTTCTGGTTCAGCTCACTCATGCCAGACCCTCCGTCGTGTCGATTCGGGTGATCGCGGCACCCGCGTGGATCAGCAGCAGATCGTTCGGCCGGACCCCGCCGACGAGGCTCACGTCGACGGGCTCCTCGCCCTCTCCGGTGCGCACCAGTGCCGTCGTGCTGTCCGGGGTGGGTGGTTCGACCACTTCGGCCAGGCGGCCTTCGTCGCTGCAGGTCACGCACACCTCGTCGGTGCTGTCCTCGGTCTTCACCTCAAGCACGCCAGGTTGCTCGAAACAAACGTGCGTCAGCTCCCACAGCAGGTGGTACATCAGCACGAAGCGTCCCGTCGCGGGGACCATCGGGTCATCGGACTCCACCCAGAGCACGTGGTCGGCGCTGCCCGCAGGCGGGCGTGCCCCGAACCCGATCCAGATGGTCTGCGCTCCCCAGGCCGGAGTACGCCGCATCGTGTCGAGCACCTGGACGTCGTCGGCGGAGGCGACCGCGAGGATCACGTCGCCCGGTCGCGTCGCCACGCGGGCCTGGGAGACCGGGTCCGGCTCCACCAGGGCGACCGAGGGCAGGGCGCGCTTGCCCATGAGCACCGGGTGCACGAACTCGACGGCCACGTGGTGGGCATGCGGCTCCCACTGGGGGGAGATCACCCACAGCGTCGCCCCGGTGTGGAACCGGCGCGCCAAGGCCAGCGACGCCGATGCGAGGTCGTCGCTCAGATCGGTGCCGATCAGGGTGGTGGGTACCTCTGTCGTGGTCATGCGTCCTCCTGTCTGGTCGATGTCCGGTTCCGGGCCCGCGCGACCACGGCCTGGCCGAGAGCCAGGCCTCCGTCGTTCGCGGGCACCCGCTGATGAGTGATCACCTGCAATCCTGCTGACTCCAGCTCGTGGCGCATGGCTGAGAGGAGGATCCGGTTCGCGAACACCCCTCCAGTCAGCCCCACCGTGGAGACCCCGCACCCCCGGGCCGCGGCCTCGTCGCCGAGTGCCGCCGCCCGGGCCGCGTCGCGGGCCAGGGTGGAAGCAGCCGTGCCGAGCGCGAGGTGGAAGCCGAGGGCGAGTCCTGCGGTCGGCAGCCCGGCGCGGATCCCGTCGACCAGTCCCGAGACCAGGCCTCCGAGGCACAGCTGGCCGTCGCTGACGTCCATCCGAAGGTGGACCGGACGGTCCGCGGCGCGAGCGAGTGCTTCGAGCTCGATGGCAGCCTGGCCTTCGTGCGTGACCCGATGACTCACGCCGAGCAGCGAAGCGACCCCGTCGAAGAGCCGGCCGACGCTGGTGGTCTCCACACAGGCCACATCGGTGTTCATCTGCGAGACGACCGCCTGCCGCTCAGCGGCACTGCACGCTTCGTCGAGGGGGAGTCCGGTCAGGTCCAGGGCGTCCAGCCCCGTCGCGCGGAGCAAGGAGAGTGCGACCCGGAATGGATTGCGCACGGCGCGGTCACCGCCGGGCAACAGGAACGGCTCGAGGTGACCGACTCGCTCCGCCACGCCGACGTCGTGACCGACGTGGAGCAGCTCGCCACCCCACACGGTGTGGTCGCAGCCGTATCCCGTGCCGTCGAAGGCCACCCCGATCACTGGTCGCCCGACCAGCCCGTGGTCGGCCAGCAGCGACGCGACGTGTGCGTGGTGGTGCTGGACGGTGAGCAGAGGTATGCCGGCCCGGTCGGAGTACTCCTCGGCCCAGGCCCGCGTGGCGTAGCCGGGGTGGTCGTCGGCGACCACGAGTTCTGGGGTGGCGCCATGCAGCCGGATCGCCTGGTCGACCGCGCTCTCGAAGGCGTGCCGACTCTCCAGGCTGCCCATGTCGCCGAGGTGGCCGGAGCAGAACGCGAGGTCGTGCCGGGTCAGGCAGAAGGTGTTCTTCACCTCCGCGCCGACGGCGAGGACGGCGGGCCCGCCCCCGGGGAGCATGACCGGGAGCGGTGCTCGACCGCGGGAACGTCGGAGCGGGACCTCGGCGTCGTCGAGGACGGTGATCACGGAGTCGTCACAGGGCACAGCGATCTCACGGTCGTGCATCAAGAAGAGATCCGCGATGCCGGAGAGCCGCTGGCGGGCGTCGTCGTTGCGGTGGCACAGAGGTTCCCCGGACAGGTTGCCCGAGGTCATCACCAGAGTTGTGGGGACGGTCAGGTCGCTGCCGGGGAGTGCTGCGAGGAGGAGATGTTGCATCGGGGTGTAGGGCAGCATCAGGCCGACCTCGTCGAGCCGCGGGGCGACGCCCTCCGCGAGCGGAGAGTCGCCGGCGCTGCGCACGAGCACGATCGGCCGTGCAGCCTGGGCCAGCGAGCGGCTCTCGTCAGGTGAGAGGACGGCCAGTCGGGCGGCGGAGCGGAGATCGGGAACCATCACCGCGAGTGGCTTGTCGGGGCGCCGCTTGCGCTTGCGCAGGGTCGCGACCGCGGCCCTGTTGGTCGCGTCGCAGGCAAGATGAAATCCGCCGATCCCCTTGATGGCCACGATCTCGCCTTGGCCCAGTGCCCGCTGGACGTGGGTGAGCACGGCGTCGTCACCGGCGGTGGGCACCCGCGCACCGGCGCTCGTCTCGAGCCACATCGACGGGCCACAGTCGTGGCACGCGATCGGCTGGGCGTGGTGACGACGGTCGCCGGGGGCGGCGTACTCCTCCCGGCACCGGGCACACATCTCGAACGCGGCCATCGTGGTCGCCGGACGGTCGTAGGGCAGGTCGGTGATGATCGTGAAGCGCGGCCCGCAGTTGGTGCAGGTGATGAAGGGGTGCCGGTGACGACGGTCGGCGGGGTCGCCCATCTCGCGCAGGCAGTCCTCGCAGGTGGCGGTGTCGGGCGGGACCAGAGTGCGGTCACCGGGACGGGTCCGGCTCGGCACGATCGTGAAGGCGGAGTCGCCACGGGCAGCGATCTCCTCGATGCCCACGCCGGTGACGACCGCGAGTGGCGGGGCCTGTTCGCGCAACCTCGTGGCGAGCTCGTCCAGGGCAGGGCCGGGGCCCTCTGCCTCGATGAACACACTCACCGCGTCGTTGCCGCAGTGCCCGGTCAGGCCGAGGTGGGCTGCCAGCGTTGCCACGAACGGGCGGAACCCGACGCCCTGCACGACCCCGGTCACCACGAGCCTGCGGCGCTGGAGAGGTGTCGCGAGCATCTTCACCTCAGACACGTCGCACGTCCGGTTCCTCGCGGCCGCGGCCCATCATCTCGAGACCGGAGAGAGCCTGGTCGGCCCTGGCCTGGTCGATGACCTCCATCGCGAAGCCCATGTGGATCAGGATCATCTCGCCCGGGGCCGGGGTGGCCTCGAGCATGCCGATGTTCACCCGGCGCTCGGCGCCCTGGACGTCGACCAGCGCGCGCTGGTCGGCGAACCCGGCGACGCTCTCCACGATGCGGCCGGGTATTCCCAGGCACACGGTCATCGCCTCCCGGACCCGGCTCGGGCCGGTCGCTCGGTTCCGGCGAGCCTGTCGACCAGCGCCAGGATCTCGTCGAGCGCCACGGGGACGGCCGCCGCGACCGGCGCGCTGAGGCCGATGCCCTCGTCGAGCGAGAGGGGGCGGCAACCGACGACGTAGGTCGGGGGCAGCGTCCCGCCCAGACTGTCCAGGGAGCCGAGTACGGCGACCGGATTCATCCCATGGGCGTCGAACTCGCCGCCGGCCAGATCATCGGGCCCCACCTCAAGGACCGTGACATCGCCCCGCTCCCGTCCCACCGGCATGGCGTCGACGATGACCAGGGCGGCGTACCCGTCGAGGAGGTCGAAGGCGAGGTGCATCCCACGGATTCCGTAGTCCACCACCCGTACGTCCCCCGGCACCGGACCGCGCTCCACCAGACGGCGCACGACCTCGGGACCGAAGCCGTCGTCGGTGAGGAACAGGTTGCCGATACCGGCGACCAGGAGGGGGGAGTCCATGCAGGCCGCCTACATCTGCCGGATTCTCAGGTACCGCTGGATGTCGGGATACGACTTCACGCCGACCACGGCCGCGACCCCGGCAGTAGCCAGGATGGCAAGGGTGGTCAGCCAACCGATGGTTCTCATGGTCGGATCTCCTCTCGTCGTGCCTTCTGGATCTCCGCGGTCTCGTCGGGGGACAGGGGAGTGACCTCGTCGGGGTCGAAGTACCAGTACCGACCCGCCAGGTCATTGATGTCGGCGGCGGGGTCGTCGATGAGCAGGAGCGCGACGTGGGTGCCCCCGTCGACGTCGGACAGGACGGCGGTCACCCGGGCGACCTGGTCTGCGAAGAAGAGGTCCTGGGCGTCGGCCTGGCGACTCGGGTGGACCCGCACCAAACTGTCGCGGGCCACGCTGATGCCGTCGATCACCACGGCGTCGACGCCGGGCTCGACGCTCGCGTCGGCCTCTGGAGACCACCACGGCACGTCACCGGTCT
>JAKDNC010000777.1 GCA_030452025.1 Nocardioides sp.
CGAGTTCGCCACGCCCTGCTCGGGAGGCACCGACGGGTCGGTGATCGCGAACTTCCCCACCACGGGCACCTTCAGAAATCGGGAGAGCCCGTCAGCGAAGTCCGCGGTGAGCTCGGCCTTGCGAGCCGACTCGACGTAGACGATGCCCTCGACGTGGGGCTTCCAGTCCATCAGCACCTCGACGACGGCCTTGACCAGCGGCACCGGGACCGGTCCGTCCGGGGTGTCCTCTCGAAACAGGTCACGCAGGGCCTGGCCATAGCCGAGGTCGGTCAGACGGGCCACCGCCCGCCCCCGTGAGGCCGCATCGGTGATCTTGCCCTTGAGGTCGATGCCGAGGTTGGACAGCGCGGTCGGCCACATCTTGCGCGGCGCGACCTCCACGCCGGGACGGGTCAGCCTCTCGTGGGCCTGCTCCAGGGCGGCCTCGGAGACCTGATCGGTGAACGAGACCCCACCGCAGTTGTCGCAGCGGCCGCAGTCTTGGCCCACCTCGTCGTCGAGCTGCTCGCGCAGGAATCGCATCCGGCAGCCGCCGGTCGCGATGTAGTCGAGCATCGCCTGCTGTTCGCGCTCGCGCGCCTCCTTGACCCGGTCATAGCGCTCCTGGTCATAGCTCCACGGCTGGCCCGTCGACTCCCAGCCACCCTTGACCCGACGCACGGCTCCGTCCACGTCGAGCACCTTGAGCATCATCTCCAACCGCGAGCGGCCGAGGTCGACGAACGTCTCGAGCGCAGGGGTCCCCACCGGCTTCCCGGCGTCGTCGAGCGCGGCCAACGCCTGACGGACCTGTTGTTCGGGCGGGAAGGCCAACGAGGCGAAATACTTCCAGATGTCGCGGTCCTCGATCGCCGGGAGCAGCACCACGTCGGCGCGTGGCGCACCACGACCGGCACGACCGACCTGTTGGTAGTAGGAGACCGGCGACGAGGGAGCGCCGACGTTGATCACGAACCCGAGGGTGGCGTCGAAGCCCATGCCCAGCGCGCTGGTCGCGATCAGTGCCTTGACCCGGCCCTGCGCCAGGTCCGCCTCGAGGGCCTCACGCTCGGTCGGGTCGGTCTGGCCGGAGTACGCCGCCACGGTGTGCCCGCGCGCCTGGAGGAAGGCTGCGATCTCCTGGGTCTGGGCGACGGTGAGGCAGTAGACGATCCCGGACCCCTGCAGCTCGCCGAGGTGCTCGGCGAGCCAACCGAGGCGTTGTTCGGCGGTCTTGAGCCGGACCGCGGCCAGGTGGAGCGACTCCCGGTCCAGCGAGCCGCGCTGGACCAGGACGTCACGGCCGAGCTGCTCGGCGACATCACGCGTCACGCGCTCGTTGGCCGTGGCGGTGGTGGCCAGCACCGGGATCCCGTCACGGAGCTCGTCGAGCATGGTCCGGATCCGGCGGTAGTCAGGTCGGAAGTCGTGGCCCCAGTCGGAGATGCAGTGGGCCTCGTCGACCACCAGCAGGCCCGTGGTCGCAGCCAGCCGCGGCAGCACGTTGTCGCGGAAGGACGGGTTGTTGAGCCGCTCGGGGGAGACCAGGAGGACGTCGACCTCACCGGCATGGATCGACCGCTCGACGGTGTCCCAGTCCTCGCTGTTGGTCGAGTTGATGGTCACCGCGTGGATCCCGGCCCGCTCGGCTGCCTGGATCTGGTTGCGCATCAGCGCGAGCAGCGGAGAGACGATCACCGTCGGCCCCGAGCCTTCGGCGCGCAGCAGCGCGGTGGCGACGAAGTAGACCGCCGACTTCCCCCAGCCGGTCTTCTGCACCACCAGCGCACGCCGCTTCTCGACGGCGAGCGCCTCGATCGCGGTCCACTGGTCCTCACGCAGCACCGCGTCGTCGCTGCCGACCAGCGCCTTGAGGTGACGCTCGGCAGC
>JAKDNC010000778.1 GCA_030452025.1 Nocardioides sp.
CCTGTGGTCAGGCCCTCACCGTTGATGTTCGCCTCGATCGACTCCGAGGCCTGCGCCTCGTCACCTGAGCCGGCGTCAAGGGTGAGCACGCCGTCACCGAAGGCAAGCTGCACCGCGGTGTTTCGCTCGGCGACCAGTGCGACACGCTTGACCGATTCGATCAGCTCGGCCTTGTCGACGGTCGCGACCGTGAGGTGTTCGTTGGGGAACAGGCTGCGGACCTTGGGGAACTCGCCGTCCAGCAGGCGGGTCGTCGTACGACGCAGACCGCCGGCCGCCGCGCCTTCGAAACCGATGATGCCGTCACCGGCACCGCTGGCGGCCAGGGCGATGGTGACCTCACTTCCGGAGGTCAGCGACTTGGCGGTGTCGGCGAGGACTTTGGCCGGCACCAGCGCGGCGAGGGTCTCGTCGGGGGTGCCCGGGTTCCACCCCAGCTCCCGCAGGGAGAGCCGGAAGCGGTCGGTGGCCAGCAGGGAGATGCTCGAGCCGTCGATCTCGATGCGTACGCCGGTCAGCACCGGCAGCATGTCGTCACGCCCGGCGGCGGTCACGGCTTGCGCGACGGCGTGCGAAAAGACGTCGCTCTGCACGGTCCCGGAGGCGTTCGGCATGTCCGGCAGCGCGGGGTAGTCCTCGACCGGCATGGTCTGGAGACTGAAACGCGCCGATCCGCAGGTCAGCGAGACCCGGGCGCCGTCGATGACCATCTCCACCGGCTTGGCCGGAAGGCTCTTGCAGATGTCGGCCAGGAGACGGCCGCTCACCAGAGCTTTGCCCTCCTCGGTGACGTCTGCGCTGAGGGTGGCGCGGGCCGAGGTCTCGTAGTCGAAGGTGGACAGGACGAGGCCTTCTTCGCCTGCCTCGATCAGGAGACCGGCCAGGACCGGGACACTGGGGCGCACCGGGAGGCTGCGCGCGGCCCAGGCAACGGCATCTGCGAGAGCATCGCGCTCGACGCGGAACTTCACGGTTTCTTTGCCTCCGGTGTGTGCAGTGGATCGGTCACGACAACTCAGGACCCCAACGTGTGGGCTCGAAAGGTGTGGGCCTGTGCATCTTGCCATGCGCGGTGGCGACGCGGGAACGGCGGCGGCTCAGTTGTGTAGTTTTCCCCAACCCTCGGCTCGTCAGGAAGTTCACGGGCATCGGATCCATTCATAGGTTCCATAGTCTCCGTAGGGTCGGTGGAAACTGTGGATAACCCTCGTTTGCGCTGGTGAGTGCTGGTTTGGGAGTGCACAGGGGGGTGTTCGTCGGATCGGGACGACGGCAGTGGGGCTGTGCAGTGTGAATGACAAGTTCGACCAATCTGCAAGTTCTCCACACCGAGTGCACCGACGCGTCCGGAGGTTGGGCTCGGTTGTCCACACGCCCGCGGACCGTGACGTCTAGTTCTGGCGGGCCTGCATCTTGATCCGGTTGGTCAGCTCGGAGACCTGGTTGAAGACCGACCGACGCTCGGCGAGCAGCTGGTTGATCTTGCGCTCGGCGTACATCACCGTCGTGTGGTCGCGGTTGCCGAACTGGGCGCCGATCTTCGGCAGGGACAGGGCTGTCAGCTCGCGGCAGAGGAACATCGCGATCTGGCGTCCGGTGACCAGGTGCCGACTGCGGCTCGGTCCGGTGAGGTCTTCGATGGAGACGCCGAAGTAGGCAGCGGTCTGGGCGATGATCTGGGCCGCAGTGATCTCCGGCTCCCCGCCCTCGGGGATCAGGTCTTTGAGGACGATCTCGGCGAGGGTGAGGTCGACTTCCTGACGGTTCAGGCTGGCAAAGGCAGTGACTCGAATCAGCGCGCCCTCGAGCTCGCGGATGTTGGTCTGGATCTTGCTCGCGATGAACTCGAGAACCTCGGGGGGCCCCGTCAT
>JAKDNC010000779.1 GCA_030452025.1 Nocardioides sp.
TGCTCCTGGCGAGGTTCGGGGGCGGACGTGGATTCGTCACCGACCGCGACTTCGAGGGCCTCGAGGCCGGCGGCATCCGGGATGTGGTGCCCGTCGCGCTCGACCACTTCCGGGATCAGCCGGAGATCAGCAGGGTCGAGTGGAAGACCCGCGGGCACGACCACGCCCCGGGGCTCCACGAAGCCCTGCTGGCAAACGGGTTCGTGCCTGACGAGCCGGAGTCGATCATGATCGGTGAGGCGAAGCTGCTCGCGGTCGAGGTCCCACTCCCCCTCGGAGTCACCCTCCGCACGGTCACCAGCGAGGCCGATGTCCGCGCCATGTGTGCGATGCAGGACGAGGTCTTCGGCGATCCCGTGTCGGTCCACATGGCCGACGAGGTCCTGCACCGGCTCTCCCTGGCCGACGGCATGGAGCTCTGGGTCGCCGAGGCGGACGGACGCATCGTCAGCGCCGGGCGGCTCGAGCCCGTGGCAGGCACCGACTTCGCCGGGGTCTGGGGTGGCGCGACCCGCCCGGAGTGGCGCGGCCGGGGGATCTACCGCGCGCTGACCGCGGCCCGCGCCCACTCCGCGCTGGCGGCTGGGAAGAGGCTGATCAACAGTGACTCCACCGAATTCTCCCGCCCGATCCTCGAGCGCTCAGGCCTGGTCAAGGTGTCCACGACGACCCCCTACGAGTGGCAGCGCTGAACAAGGCGCCGTGATCAGCCGACCCGGCCCAGGAATTCCAGCACCCGTGCGGTGAGCAGCGCCGAGGCCTCCGCGTCGTACGCCGGCAGCGACGCGTCGGTGAAGAGGTGCTGGTCGCCGGGGTAGAGGTGGAGCTCGGCACCGGCCTGCTCCAGCTCGCGGGCGGCCTCGAGGTCGCCCTCGTCGAGGAACGGGTCGTCCTCCATCGCGTGGACCTGCGCCGGGATGCCCGGCCACGTGCCGAACTCGGAGGGTGAGACCGCGGAGTGGAGCAGCAGTGCCCCCAGGGCGCCGGGCCGGTTCTGGGCGAGGTCCTGGGCCGGCATCGCGCCGAGCGAGAAGCCGGCGTAGACGAGCGCCTCGGGCAGGTCGTCGGCCGCGCGCACGCCGCGCTCGCGGATGGTCCCGAAGCCGACCTCGGAGGCGTGGGCGAGCCCGTCGTCGAGGGAGTCGAAGACGTTGCCGTCGTAGAGGTCGGGGGTGTGGACCGTGTGGCCGGCGACCCGGAGCGTGTCGGCGAAGCCGAGGACGCCTGGGGTGAGGCCGAGGGCGTGGTGGAAGAGGAGTACGTCAGTCATGACACCCACCTTGCCGCATGTTCGGTTCGAAACGTGCTGGCCGTCTGGCTGGATGGTAGATTCATGCCATGCGCACTACCATTGATGCGGCGGGAAGGATCGTCGTCCCCAAGGCCGTGCGCGATGCCATGGGCCTCAGCGCAGGGAGGGTGGTCGACGTGGTCTTCACCGAGGGTCGAATCGAGATCGAGCTGGCTCCGGCCGACGTGAGCGTCGAGTCGTCGGACGCTCTGCCACGCCTGGTCCCGGCTGACGAGCTGCCCGAGTTGACCGATCAGCAGGTCCGCGACGCTCTCGAAGCCACGCGACGGTGACGGTCGAGCACACGTGTGACACCAGTGTCCTGGTGCCGGCGCTGATCTCGTGGCACCCCGAACACGAGCAGTGTCGCCACGTCGTTGCCGGCGTGGACCGGCTCCCGGCCCACGTGCTGCTCGAGACCTACAGCGTGCTCACGCGGCTGCCCGCCCCACACCGCATCGACGCGGCCGATGCCGCCGAGGCCATTGCCGGCCTGGAGTTCGCCGCGGTGACGCTGCCCGGCCGCGTGCACCGTGACCTGGTGGTGAGTCTGGCGGGGCAGCGGATCCGGGGTGGCGC
>JAKDNC010000780.1 GCA_030452025.1 Nocardioides sp.
GACGAAGTCGCTCCCGTCGGGCAGACCGCATGAAGCCCGCACAGAGGAGGCAGCCATGATCGACCGAGTTCCCGGCGCGACGTACGACTCGGTGACCGAGCAGTTCCAGTGGCCGATCCCGAAGTACTTCAACATCGGCACGGCCTGCTCCGACCTGCAGGACCAGAACGCGCTGGCGTTGATCGAGGTGGTCGACGGCCGATCGCGCGAGTACTCCTTCGGCGACCTGACCGAGCAGTCGAACCGCCTGGCCAACGGGCTTCGGGAGCTGGGAGTGGAACGGGGCGACCGGGTCGCGGTGCTGCTTCCCCAGGGCTTCGCCTGTGGCATCGCGCACCTGGCCACCTACAAGCTGGGCGCCATCGCCATCCCGCTGACTCAGCTGTTCGGGCCGCAAGCGCTCACCTATCGCCTCGGGGACAGCGGTGCCCGAGTGGTCATCACCGACCCCTCGAGCCTCGACCTGGTTGCCGAGGTGGCCCCCACGCTGGAGGATGTGACCGTCCTGGTCGCTGGCGCGGAGTCCGGTGGTGTGCATCGGTCGCTCGAGGCGTTGCTGGCTGCGTCCCCCGAGCACCTCCCGCTCGAGCGCACCGCATCGGAGGAGCCGGCGGTGATCATCTACACCTCCGGCACGACGGGCTCTCCCAAGGGAGCGCTGCATGCCCACCGGGTGCTGCTCGGCCATCTTCCGGGGTTCGAGTTGATGTTCGACTATTTCCCGCGTGCGGATGACCGGATCTGGACGCCGGCCGACTGGGCGTGGATCGGTGGGCTCTTCGACGTCCTGCTGCCGGCGTGGTTCCACGGCCGTCCGGTGATCGCCACCCCGCGTGCGCGCTTCGATCCCGGGGCAGCCGTGCGCCTGATGGCCCAGCATCGGGTCACCGCGACCTTCCTCCCACCGACTGCACTCAAGATGATGCGCCAGGCCGAACTCCCCGAGGTGGACACCGCGCTACGCATCATCATGAGCGGAGGCGAGCCACTGGGCAGCGAGACCCTGGACTGGAGCCGCAGCCACTTCGGGGTCGACATCAACGAGATCTACGGCCAGACCGAGGCCAACCTGCTGGTCGGCAACAGTGCGGACGTCTGGGACGTCCACCCGGGCTCGATGGGCCGGCCCTATCCCGGTCACCGTGTGGCGATCCTCGACGCGGACGGTGCACTGGCAGCCCCGGGCGTCGAAGGCGAGATCGTGCTGGGCGCGGATGATCCAGTGGTGATGCTGGGCTACTGGAACAACCCCGAGGCGACGGCGAACAAGTTCGTCACTGTGACCGGCGGGATGGGCCGTTGGCTGCGGACCGGGGACTTGGGTCACCTCGACGAGGACGGCTACTTCTGGTTCACCAGCCGCGAGGACGATGTGATCACCTCGGCCGGCTACCGCATCGGTCCAGCCGAGATCGAGGAGTGCGTCCTGGGCCACCCTGCCGTTGCGCTGGTCGCGGCGGTGGGCATCCCCGATGACCTCCGGGGACAGGTGGTCAAGATCTTCGTCAAGCTGGCCGACTCGTTCACCGCCTCGGACCAGTTGGCCGAGGAGATCCGGCTGCACGTCCGCACCCGCCTCGCGACGTACGAATATCCCCGTGAGGTCGCATTCCTCGACGAGCTGCCGATGACCACCACCGGCAAGGTCCGCCGTCAGGCACTCCGCGCGATGACCTGAGCAGCAGGGGGGACCGGCCACCCAACCCAGCGACGTGATCAGTGCCAGTTGAACAGCGCGGACCCGCCGAACATCGCGACGAACCAGAAGCCGATCGCGACCCCGGCCACGACCGGGACCCGCTTCGGGTGGCGCGTCCACCAGCGGCAGGCGACGACGAACAGGATCAGCCAGATCAACAGCATGGCTG
>JAKDNC010000781.1 GCA_030452025.1 Nocardioides sp.
TCTCGAACTCAGCCTCCAGCTCGGTGACCACCTCGGTGAGTGAGGCGGCGGCGAGGACGTTCAGCTGGGTCTTGCCGTCAGTCCCGCCGCAGGCGGTGAGGGGCAGGAGCCCGGCCAGCACGATCGGGACGAGGCGACGCGTGCTGCGCCGGGTGGAGAGGTGGGTCATCGGGGGTGCCTCTCGATGATGACGTTGGTGGACTTGACGGACGCGATGGCGCGCACCCCGGGTTCGAGGCCGAGGTCGCGGGCGGCTTCGCTGCTCATCAGGCTGACCATCCGGTAGGGGCCACAGACCACCTCGACCTGAGCCATCACGGTGTCCAGCGTGGTCCGCGTGACGATGCCGGGAAGTCGGTTGCGGGCGCTGACCGAGCTGGTCCGGGTGACCTCGGGATCGGGTCGGTCGACCAGCTCCTGGGCAAGGGTGGCCAGGTCGACGCCCTCGATGGTGGTCCGCTTGTCCGCGGAGGCGGTCAGGGTGGCGGCGAGTCGGCCGTGGTCGATCCAGCGCCGGACGGTGTCGTCGCTGACTCCCAGAATGTCTGCGGCTTCAGAGACTCGGTAGGTGCTCACCCAAGAGATTATGCCGCATCTGCGGGTTATGTGCGCGGGAGGGGTTCCGCATTTGCGTCTGCATGCTTGCTCTGGACATGACAGCGCTGGCACCCACGTCAGCGCGCGGTCGGGGCGTTGGGGAGAATGTGCGACGTGAGTGGATCCGGATCGCGCTACGAGCGCAGCATGCCCGGCATGGTGGGTGCGATGGTCGTCGTGATCGGCGTGATCCTCGTCTTTGTCATCGTCCGGGCCTTCAACCGCGACGACTTCCAGGTCGAGCGCGAGCCGATCGACTACGTCCCCACCGTCGAAGGAATCCAGCAGGCGGGGAGCTTTCCGGTGGTCTACCCGCCCAGCCTCCCCGAGGAGTGGAAGGCCGTCGACCTCAGTTATGACCCTGAGGCACTGTGGAGCCTGAGCGTGTTCGACGGCGACGAGCGCTACGTCGGGCTGTTCCAGGCGCGCTCCGAAGTTGACGACATGGTCGAGGAGTATGTCGCCGAGGACGCCGAGGAGGGTGCGGCAGTCCAGCTCGACAGTGACCTGTCCGGGACGTGGCAGACCTTCAGCGACGGGGACGGTGACCACGCCCTGGTCGCGCGCTACCGCGAGACCGTGGTCATGGTCGTCGGCGCAGGGGACCAGCAGGAGCTCCGCGAATTCGCCGAATCACTGAGCGTCGAGGCGGTCGAATGACCACCACGCACTGACCACCACGCGTCATTCTTGGGCGGACTCGTCGTCCTGCGCGCCATTGACAACGGCGTCGAGCCGCTTGCGCGCGCCGTCGAGCCACTCCTGGCAGATGCGGGCGAGCCTCTCGCCCTTCTCCCAGAGTGCCAAGGACTCCTCCAGAGTGGTGCCGCCGGCCTCGAGCTGGGACACGACGCCGATCAGCTCCTCGCGGGCCTGTTCGTAGGTGGGCCTTTCGTCGGCCTGGGCATCAGTCATCGGTGTCCTCCTCGGACTCCAGCGGGGTGGAAGGTTCGACATGGTCGGTGGTGGCGTGGACTCGGCCGTCGGCGACCCGGACTGAGACTGCGGACCCGCCGCTGACCTGGCCGACGCTGGTCACCACGTGGCCCTCGCCGTCCTGGAGCACGGAATACCCTCGCCGCAGCGTGGCCAGCGGGGAGAGAGCGGCGGCGCGGGCCGAGTGGTGGAGGACTTCGTCGTCGGCCCGATCCAGGCGATGGCGGACGCTGCGACGGGCGCGGTCGCGCAGACCATCGACCTCGTCGGCCCGCGCGTCGAGCAGGTTGCGAGGATCGGCCATCGCCGGCCGCGAACGGAGGGAGGTCAGGC
>JAKDNC010000080.1 GCA_030452025.1 Nocardioides sp.
CAGTCCCGAAGTGAGCGCACCGAGTCACACGTTCGGGCCGGTCGACGTACACCTCATCGAGCAGACGATCGGGGACAACCTCGACGACACAGTGGCCCGTTTCGGGGACCGCGACGCACTCGTGGATGTGCCTCGCGGACTGCGGTGGACCTACGACGAGTTCCTCGGCGAGGTGAACTCGCTCGGCCGGGCGCTGATGGCGGCCGGCATCCGTGTCGGGGACCGGGTCGGGATCTGGGCTCCGAACTGTGCAGAGTGGACGTTGGTGCAGTACGCCACGGCCAAGATCGGCGCGATCCTGGTCAACGTGAACCCGGCCTACCGGACCCACGAGGTCGCCTACGTCATCAATCAGGCGGGGATCCGGATGATGGTCACTGCCGAGTCGTTCAAGACCAGCGACTACCCCAGAATGCTCGCGGAGGTTACGGGGGAGTGTCCGACGATGGAGCAGGTGATCGTTTTCGGCCAGCAGTCCTGGCAGGACCTGCTGGCCCGCACGGACGAAGTCGGCGAGGAGGCTCGGGCAGCGGTCCAGGCCGGCCTGACGAACACCGACCCGATCAACATCCAGTACACCTCCGGGACCACAGGCTTCCCCAAGGGAGCCACGCTGAGCCACCGCAACATCCTCAACAACGGGTTCTTCGTCGGGGAGGGCTGCCACTACACCGAAGCCGACCGGATCTGTATCCCAGTCCCCTTCTACCACTGCTTCGGCATGGTGATGGGCAACCTCGCGGCCACCAGCCACGGTGCCTGCATGGTCATCCCGGCACCCGGCTTCGATCCGCAGCTGACGCTCGAGGCGGTCACCTCGGAGACCTGCACCAGCCTCTACGGCGTCCCGACCATGTTCATCGCGATGTGGTCGCTGCCCGAGTTCGCCTCCTTCGACATGTCGAGCGTGCGCACCGGAATCATGGCAGGCTCGCCCTGCCCGGCCTCGATGATGCAGAAGGTCCTCGACGCGGGCATCACCGACATGACGATCTGCTATGGCATGACCGAGACGTCGCCGGTCTCCACACAGACCAGCGCTGACGACTCGTTCGAGGCCAAGGTCGGCACGGTCGGCAGGGTCGGCGCCCACATCGAGATCAAGGTGGTCGACCCGGTCAGCGGCGAGACCCTGCCGCGCGGGGAGGCCGGCGAGTTCTGCACGAAGGGTTACTCGGTGATGCTCGGCTACTGGGAAAACCCCGAAAAGACGGCGGAGGCCCTCGACGGTGACGGTTGGATGCACACCGGCGACATCGGCGTGATGGACGAACAGGGGTACGTCGAGATCACCGGCCGGATCAAGGACATGGTGATCCGCGGTGGGGAGAACGTTTATCCCCGCGAGATCGAGGAGTTCCTCTACACCCACCCCGACATCGTCGACGCCCAGGTGATCGGCGTTCCCGACGAGAAGTACGGCGAGGAGCTGATGGCCTGGGTCCGGATGGCCGAGGGCTCCACCCCGTTGGACGCGGAGTCGCTCAAGGCGTTCTGCTCCGGCAAGCTCGCCCACTACAAGGTCCCGCGCTATGTCCGCGTGGTCGAGGACTTCCCGATGACCGTGACCGGCAAGGTGCGCAAGGTCGAGATGCGTGAGGACGCGGTCAAGCAGCTCGGGCTCGGTTAGCCCGTCGTACTTCCCCCACCGCGAGAGCCAGTGCGGCCAGCAGGAAGACCACGCCGGTCAGCAACGCAGCGCGCAGGGCAGCGTCGACGGAGACGTCGAGCGTCAGCTGATAGGCGGTCACCAGGACGGCCGCACCGATCGAGGAGCCGATCCGCTGCGAGGTCTGCAGCGCGCCGCCGGCCGCGCCGGCCATGCGCGGCGGAACCTCCTCGAGCGTGAGGGTGATGTTGGGGGAGACCACCGCGCCCCCTCCGAGCCCGGTGAGCAGCAACGTCGGCAACAGCCACAGCCACAACGGCTCGCGCCCCGGGACGAGCACGACGACGAGGAGTACGCCGACCACCATCGCGGCGATCGCCCACACGGTCAGGGGTCGACCGATGTCGGAGACCACGCGGCCCGCCAGCGGCGCGGCCACGGCGGAGCCGACCGCGAACGGCACCAACGCGAGCCCGGTCCACAGCGGGGTGTGGCCCAGTCCGTCCTGCAGGTGGATCGAGAGCACCAGCAGCAGGCCCGTGAACCCGGTGAAGTAGAGCGCGCCGATGGCGAGCCCGCCGACGTAGCCGGGCAGCGTGCGCAGCAGCCGGAGGTCCAGCAGGGGAGGACGACCGGCTGCGATGACCCTCCCCTCCCATCGGACGAACACCCACGCCATGAGGGGGACGCCGAGTAGCATCAGCAGGATCAGTCGCCCGCCGCCCTCCACCCGGACGACGGGATAGAGCAGGCAGAGCACCGCGGCACCGAGCAGCAGCGCCCCGGGAACATCGATCCGGTTGTCCACCGGTCCACTGACTCGCGGCTTGCGGGGCACCAACGCTGCCACCGCGACCATGGCGACCAGGCCGATCGGGACGTTGATGAGGAAGAGCCAACGCCAGCCGTTCTCCTCACCGGCGGCGCCGATGATCAGGCCGCCGAGGACGGGGCCGGCGGCTGAGGCGCTGGAGACGGTGAACCCGAACAGGCCGAACGCCTTGGCGCGCTCACGGCCACGGAAGAGCTGCTGGATGAGCCCTGTGTTCTGTGGGGTGAGCAGGCCCGCTGCGGCGCCCTGGAGGAGACGTGAGACCACCACCAGGGTGGCGTCGGGGGAGAAGCCGACCGCGGCGCTGGACAGGACGAACCCGGCGAGGCCGATCAGCATCAGCCGGCGACGGCCGTAGGCGTCGCCCAGCCGCCCGCCGGCCACGAGGGTGAGGCCGAAGGTGAGGGCATACCCGGAGACCACCCACTGGATGTTCGCCGACGAGGTGTCCAGCCCCTCCCGCATCGAGGGGATCGCGACGTTCACGATCGAGACGTCGAGCAGCGACATGAAGCCGACCACCAGGGTTACGGCGAGGATCCGCCACCGACGCGGGTGTGGTTCGTAGGGCGCTTCGTCCCGTTTCCCGGTCCGCGCTGTCGGTTCGCTCACCGGATCATTGTGTCGCGGAACGGGTGAGGCACGGTGGCGGCGCCGGGCAGTCGTGGCCCGAATCATGAGAATTGGCCCCGAGGCGGCATACTCGCAGGTACCCATGACTACTTCACACACCACCAGCCCAGACACGCGCGACGGCGACGAGGGACTCGTCTCCGTGGCCATGGTGACGCTCGGTTGCGCCCGCAACGAGGTCGATTCCGAGGAGCTTGCCGGCCGGCTCGAGGCCGATGGCTTCCGCCTGGTCGAGAACGCTGAGGACGCCGACACCGTCGTGGTGAACACGTGTGGCTTCGTGGAGTCGGCGAAGAAGGACTCGGTCGACACCCTGCTCCAGGCCGCCGACCTCAAGGACGGTGGTCGCCCGCAGGCCGTCGTCGCCGTCGGCTGCCTCGCCGAGCGCTATGGCAAGGACCTCGCCGCGACCCTGCCCGAGGCGGACGCCGTCCTCGGCTTCGACGACTACCCCGACATCGCCGATCGGTTGCGCGGGATCCTCGCCGGGGAGGTGCACCACCCCCACACGCCGTCGGACCGCCGCAAGCTGCTGCCCATCTCCCCGGCCGACCGCGACGCGAGCGGCGTCAGCGTTCCCGGGCACGGAGACAGCCTCGGGGCCGTGTCGGCTCCCGACGTCACCGACGCGCCGGACCTCACCGCCGGTGTGGCGCCCGCCTCCGGCCCTCGTGCCGTACGCCGTCGCCTCGACGGTGGCCCGATGGCTCCGCTCAAGCTGGCCAGTGGATGCGACCGACGCTGCTCGTTCTGCGCGATCCCCAGCTTCCGCGGCTCCTTCGTCAGCCGTCGGCCCAGTGACGTGCTCCAGGAGGCACAGTGGCTGGGCGGCCAGGGCGTCAAGGAGCTCTTCCTGGTCAGCGAGAACTCCACCTCCTACGGCAAGGATCTCGGCGACCTGCGCCTGCTCGAGACGCTGCTGCCCGAGCTCGCCGCAGTCGACGGCGTCGAGCGGGTGCGGGTTTCCTACCTGCAACCTGCCGAGACGCGTCCGGGCCTGATCGAGACGATCGCTCGCACTCCCGGTGTGGTGCCCTACTTCGACCTCTCCTTCCAGCACGCCTCTGCCTCGGTGCTGCGCCGGATGCGTCGCTTCGGTGACCCGGACAGCTTCCTCGCGCTCCTCGAACAGATCCGCTCCCTGGCCCCGCAGGCCGGCGTCCGCTCCAACGTGATCGTCGGCTTCCCCGGCGAGACCGAGGACGACGTGACGACGCTCTGCGACTTCCTCGAAGCCGCTCGGATGGACGTCACCGGAGTCTTCGGCTACTCCGACGAGGACGGCACGGAGGCCGAGACCTACGGCGACAAGCTTGACGAGGACGAGGTCCATGAGCGCACCGACCACGTGCTGGCACTGGTCGAGGAGCTCAACGCCCAACGGGCCGAGGAGCGCATCGGCGAGAGGTTCGACGTGCTGGTGGAGTCCGTTGATGGAGACTCCGCCGAAGGGCGGGGACCCCACCAGGGCCCCGAGGTCGACGGAAGCACCACCATCGAGAACCTGCCGGCCGGCACCGCGATCGGCGACACGCTCACGGTCACGGTGACCGGGACCGCTGGCGTCGATCTGGTCGCGACCAGCGAAGGAGACGCCCGATGACCAGCGCCGACGAGTCCGCGAATGCGACCAGCAACTGGAACCTGCCCAACGCTCTGACCACCCTGCGGATCGTCATGGTTCCCTTCTTCGGGTGGGCGCTGCTCCTCGACGGCGGCGACTCGGTGACCTGGCGGCTCGTCGCGTGGGCACTCTTCGTCGCGGCCATGGCCACCGACAAGATCGACGGCGACATCGCACGTGCCCGGGGAATCGTCACCGACTTCGGCAAGATCGCCGACCCCATCGCGGACAAGGCCATCACCGGCATGGCCCTCATCGGCCTCTCCGTCGTCGGCGACATCTGGTGGTGGGTGACCATCCTGGTTCTCGCCCGGGAGTGGAGTGTCACCCTGCTGCGCCTCTCGATCATGAAGAACGTCGTGATCGCGGCCGCCCAGAGCGGGAAGATCAAGACGGTCCTGCAGGCGCTGGCGCTGGGCCTCCTCTGCCTGCCGCTGCGCCAGGTCGACGGTGCCCTCGAGATCCCCGGGGAGATCCTGTTCTACCTCAGCCAGGTGCTGCTGGCCGGTGCCGTGACGATGACCGTGTGGTCGGGATACGAGTTCTACCGCGACGCGTGGAAGCAGCGCGCCTCGATCAGGACACCCTGACCCCAAGGTTTCCCAACCGTTACCGGAAGTTTGCTCCGGGCCCTGTTGCTTTTGCAACGGGCACGGCAACATGGCCGATGCCCGGTCAAGGTCGTGACACACGTCTCGCCATTCTCAATGACCGGATACATCCGTGTCTCTCTTGGGAGTTCCATGTCTCGCCTGACTCGGCGGCAGCGCATCCGGTCGCTTGCTGCAGCCACTTCGTTCGCACTTGTTGCGGCCCCTCTCACCGTCCTCACGACCAGCCCCGCAAGCGCGACCCCCGACGGGTCCGGGCTCGTGATCAGCGAGCTGTACGGCGGCGGCGGCAACTCGGGTGCCACTCTCAAGGCCGACTTCGGCGAGCTCTACACCCCGACGGACGCCGCGATCGCGGTGGACGGCCGGTCGGTCCAGTATCGAAGCTCCGGAGGTACGGCGGCTCCCAGCGGCATCACGCCGCTGACCGGCCAGGTCCCGGCCCAAGGGCACTACTTGATCCAGGAGGCCGAGGGTGCCGCCGGCACCGATGCGCTGCCGACGCCGGACGCGACCGGCACCATCGCGATGAGCGGCAAGGCCTTCACAGCGTTGCTGGTCGAGGGCACCGAGCCGGTGGATCCAGGCACCGGAGCTTTCGCCGGATCTGAAGAGATCCTCGACCTCGTGGGCGTGGACAGCAATGTCTTCGAGACCGCCAAGGCATCGGCGATCAACAACCCCACCTCGGCCTCGCGCAACGCCACCGGAGTCGACACCGACGACAACTCGGCGGACTTCACGACTGGTGTCCCGAGCCCGACCAACGCCGCCGGCGAGAGCACCGGGGGAGGGGACGAGCCCGGCGATCCGGTCGATGCCACCATCCCCGACATCCAGGGTGAGGGCGCGACCAGCCCGCTGGAGGGCAAGGCCGTCACCACCTCGGGTGTGGTGACCGCGGCGTACCCCGAGGGTGGTCTCTACGGCTTCTACCTCCAGGTTCCCGGCAGCGGTGCAGCGGACCTCGACCTCTCAGGTGGTCCCGCGTCCCAAGGTGTCTTCGTCCGCCAGCAGCAATCGGCCGGAGACGTGACGGTGCAGCCCGGTGACCACGTCGAGGTCAACGGTGCAGTCGGCGAGTATGCCGGCGCCACCCAGGTCACCGTCTCCGACGCAGCCAGCATCGAGACTCTCCCCGAAGCCGCTGACCCGGCCGTCGCCACCTCGACGTGGCCCTCGACCCCGGCCGAGCGTGAGTCCCTCGAGGGAATGCTCTATCGGCCGGCCGGCAACTTCACGATCACCGAGACCTACGCGACCATCAACTACGGCGAGCTCGGCCTTGCCAAGGGCAACAAGCCGCTGATCCAGTGGACCGACGCGGCCCGCCCCGGCACCTCCGAGGCCGCGGCGATCAAGGCCGACAACGCCAAGCGCGGGATCGTCCTCGACGACGGATCTTCGACTGGATTCAAGGGCAAGGGAGACCTGACCCCGCCGTACATCTCCAACGACGAACCGGTGCGGGTCGACGCAAAGGCGACGTTCGACGAGGACGTCATCTTCACCGAGGGCGGCTCGCCCGACGCGCCGACCTACCGCTTCCAACCGCTGGCGCCCGTGATCGGGCCCGACAACGCAGCCTCCCCTGCCACGTTCGCGAACACACGGACCGAGGCGCCGGACGAGGCGTTGATCAACGCCGATGGCGAATCAGACCTCAAGGTCGCCTCGTTCAACGTGCTCAACTACTTCACCACCCTCGGTGACGCCGACGACGACAACGTCGGCGACAACGGCTGCGAGGCCTACCAGGATCGCGACGGCGACGGCGTCAACGTTCGCGGTGGCTGTGACCTGCGCGGCGCCTGGGACCCGGAGGACTTCGAGCGTCAGCAGACCAAGATCGTCGGGGCGATCAACGACCTCGATGCCGATGTGGTCGGCTTGATGGAGATCGAGAACTCCGCGGCCCTGGGCGAGGACGCGGACGAGGCCACCGAGACGCTGGTCTCGGCGCTCAATGACGCGGCCGGCAGCAAGGTGTGGGCGGCCAACCCGTCCTCGGCCGACCTGCCGCCGGCCACCGACCAGGATGTCATCACCAACGCGATCATCTACAAGGCCGCCTCGGTCGAGCGCACCGGCGAGGCCCGCGCGCTCGGTGACCAGAGCGCGGAGGGTCAGGCGTTCGGCAACGCCCGAGAGCCGATCGCCCAGGCGTTCACGCCCAAGGGCGGTGGCGAGCCGTTCCTGTTCGTGGTCAACCACTTCAAGTCCAAGGGCTCGGTCGGTCCGTTCCCCGGCGACGAGGACGCCGGTGACGGCCAGGGCAATTCCAACGCCTCGCGGGTCAAGCAGGCCCAGGCACTGCGCGACTGGCTCCCCGGCATCGAGGAGGAGGCGGACACCGAGTCGGTGATGCTCGCCGGTGACTTCAACTCCTACACCATGGAAGACCCGCTGGAGGTGCTCTACGACGCCGGCTACGCGGACGTGGAGCAGAAATTCGACCTCGGCAAGTGGTCCTACAGCTACTCCGGCCTCTCGGGTTCGCTCGACCACGTCCTCGTCAACGAGGCGGCGGGCGAGCGGTCCACCGGTGCGGACATCTGGAACATCAACGGTGGCGAGTCCGTCGCCCTCGAATACAGCCGGTGGAACTACTGGGCCACCGACTTCCACACCCAGACGCCTTACCGCTCTTCCGACCACGACCCGGTGGTGCTCGGACTCACCGCCGGTGAGCAGGGCGGCGAGGATGGGGAGGTCGACCTGAACCTGCTCGGTGTCAACGACTTCCACGGCCGGATCAACGCCAACACCGTCAAGTGGGCGGGCACCGTCGAGCAGCTGACCAAGGCAGCCGGCGACTCCCAGACCCTGCTCGTCGGGGCCGGCGATCTCATCGGCGCCTCGGAGTTCGCCTCCGCGATCGCCGGCGACCAGCCGACCATCGACATGTTCAACGCCCTCGGGCTGGACGCGTCCGCGGTCGGCAATCATGAGTTCGACAAGGGTTACGACGACCTGACCGACCGTGTCATCGGTGGGGAAGGGGCACGCAACGCCAAGTGGGACTACCTCGGCGCAAACGTCTACGAGAAGGGCACCGAGGAACCGGCCCTGCCGGAGTACTCCACCTACGACGTCGACGGAGTCACCGTCGGTGTGATCGGTGTCGTCACCGAGGAGACCAAGTCGCTGGTCAGCCCCGACGGCATCAGCATGCTCGACTTCGGCAATCCCGTCGAGGCCGTGAACCGGGTCTCGGCCGAGCTGAGCGACGGCGACCAGGCCAACGGCGAGGCCGACGTGATCGTGGCCAGCTTCCACGCGGGCGCACAGAAGGGCGAAGGGTCGACGTTCGAGGACGAGGTCGCCAAGGGCGGTGAGTTCGCCGAGATGGTCAACCTCGACGAGGACGTGGACGTGATCCTCAACGGTCACACCCACCAGGAGTACGCGTGGGACGCTCCGGTCGGTGCCAACGGCAAGACCCGCCCGATCCTGCAGACCGGGCAGTACGGCGACAACGTCGGGCAGGTCACGCTGACCGTCGACCAAGAGACCGGCGACGTCGTGTCCTACGAGGCGAAGAACGTCGCTCGAACCGAGACGCCGGACGAAGAGTTGGTCGCGGAGTTCCCGCGTGTCGCCGCCATCAAGGAGATCGTGGACGAGGCCCTGGCGGCCGCGGCCGAGGTCGGCAACGAGCCGGTCGGCGAGATCAGTGGCGACATCACCCGGGCCCGCACCGCCGCGGGCGGTGAGGACCGTGGAGCGGAGTCGACCCTGGGCAACCTGGTTGGCAATGCACTGCGCGACGGGTTGCCGGAGGGGATGGAGGCCGATCTCGGCGTCACCAACCCGGGTGGCCTGCGCACCGACCTGCTCTATGCAGGTGACACCGCCGACAACCCGGAGAACACCGACGGCGTGGTGACCTACGCCGAGGCGAACTCGGTGCTGCCGTTCGTCAACAACGTGTCGCTGGTCGACCTGACCGGCGCCCAGTTGAAGTCGGTGCTCGAGCAGCAGTGGCAGCCCGATGGCGCCGACCGCCCGTTCCTGGCCCTGGGCACCTCGGACAACGTCCGGGTGATCCAGGACCCGGAGGCTCCCCGGGGCGAGCGGATCGTCTCAGTCAGCATCGACGGCGTCGAGCTCGACCCCGAGACGACGTACACAGTCTCGACGTTCTCGTTCCTCGCGACCGGTGGTGACAACTTCACCGCCTTCACCGAAGGCGCGAGCCGCGACACGGGCCTCGTCGACCGCGAGCTGTGGATCTCCTACCTCAAGGGCAACAAGCCGCTCGACCCGGACTACGCCCGCCACCAGGTCGTGTCCGCCGACTACCCGTCCACGGTGTCGGCAGGGGACGAGGTGTCCTTCACTGTCAGCAACCTTGACCTCACCTCGGCGGGCAGCCCGACGAACACCGACGTCGAGGTCAGCCTGGTCAAGGGCGAGGAGACGCTCGATTCCGGTTCGTTCCCCGTGACCGACGGGTCGGCCACGGTCGAGTTCACCGCGGACGCGGGGCTGGAGGGTCAGTGGGGCGTCGTCCTGACCGCGGAGCCGAGTGGCACCGTGGTCGGCCCGGTCAGCAGTGCCTCCGATCCCGACCCGGGCACGGTCACGGCGACGGTCGAGACCTTCGTCTACGGCGCCAAGGGCACCGTCGAGGCGCAGGTCACCTCCGAGGGCGAAGTGTCCGGCAAGGTCGAGGTCTCCGAAGGAGACAAGGTCCTCGGTTCCGGCAAGGTCGCGGCCGACGGCTCCGTCTCGGTGGAGGTGGACAGTGTCGACATCGGCGCCGGCGGGCATCAGCTGAGCGTGGACTACCTCGGCAACGG
>JAKDNC010000782.1 GCA_030452025.1 Nocardioides sp.
GGCGCCGACAAGCGCGGGGCAACAGGTCCGAGCGGACGTGTCGGCACCGACCAGGACCACAGCCTGCGCCGATGACGAGCCCGGCGGCGCGCAAGGCGGCACGTGCGTACCGGACGAGCATGTCGGTGCGCGTCCAGCCGGCGATGGCCACCGAGATCCGACTGACTGGCGCCAGTTCGCATCTGGGCGCGATAGGCACATATCCAGCGAAGGCGGCGGGTGCCCCGCCATGTCGTCGGTCGCGGAGTAAGCGCCGACCGTAAGTGCGTTCCACGATGGTGCGGGATCCTCGACCGCAGGACCAGTCGCACATGGCGCGGGTTGACTCCGAATGGGCGGCGGTGATCGCCTCGGCAATACGACGGCCTCTTCCACGCCCAAGCCGGCGGGCAGGTCAGCGTGATCCATGGTGGGCGTGAGGAGTGAGTCCTCCACGCGTTGTACGGGACAGCGGCGCCACCGTTGCCGTTGCGGTCGGGGCGGTGTCCGCGCGACCGTCCGACTATGCGGGCGAGGTTGTCTGCTCGGCCAGTCACCGCCGCTCATCCGCTCGCGCGCCACGAGGAGCCGCACTGTCGATCACAGGAGCAGCAATCCCGATGGCTCGGCGTGTGATGGTTCCAAACCGGGCCCGCCGATGGTGTCCGGGGAAATGACGTCCGACGACCCGCGGGCCGAGATCAATGGTGTGTCCAGGCATCAGTTTGGGTCAGCCGGAATAGATAGGCGAGGGCGGGAAGCACGATGATACCGGCCAAGGCAGCCACCACGAGTAGCGACTGCAGCGTAGCCGGTGCTCCGGCGGCCTCCGCGATGGTGACCTCGTCGACCAGCAGCCATGGGTATTGGGCGATCCCCCATCCGACGATGACCGATCCCACGGCCAAGAGAGCACCGAACCGGGCTGCGCCAGAGCGCCGGCACCAGAGCAGGATCAGGCTCAGGAAGCCTCCGATTATCGAGGTGCCGATCAGCGGTGCCGCGCGCCCAGTGAGTCCCTCGGCCAAAGTTGGTGCGTCCTGGGCGATGGACGCCAGCGCGCCCAGTACCAGAGCGCCGGTGAGGAGACCTACTCCGATTGTTCGTCGTCGGAGCTGCTCCGCGAGCTGTTCACGGCTGGCGCGGACCGCGTCTGCGGTGAGGAAGGTGCCAGCGAGGAATGCGCAGCTGGCCACGGCGACTGCTCCGACGCTGAGGGAGGTAATGGTGATCCAGGACGTCCAGACGTTTCCGTCACCGTCGGCCGGGACGCGCCCCGAGGCGACGGCACCTGCAGCGGCTCCGAGGAAGAAGGGAGCGATCAGTGAGGAGCCGGCGAAGATCGCGCCGTAGAGGCGGGCTTGGCCGATCGTGGCTGAGTACTTGCGGAAGGCAAAGCCCGCGCCACGCAGCACAATGCCGAGCAGAGCGAACAGTAGGGGAACGATGAGAGTGGACATCGCGGCGGCGAACGCCTCGGGGAAGGCAGTCCACCATGTCACCAGGACGTAAATGAGCCAGACGTGGTTCGCCTCCCACACCGGTCCGATGCTGTGGTCGACCTGGGTGCGCAGTTCCGCGCCTCGGCTGGTACTGCCGGCGGTCAGGTCATAGAAGCCCGAGCCGAAGTCGGCTCCGCCCAAGATGGCGTAGGCGACCAGTCCGATGAACATTGCGCCCGCGACTGCCACGGCGAGCGTCATGAGGACTCGCTACCGGATGGAGGGTCGTAGTGGCGGTTCGGTTCCTGCGGAGCATAGGGGCTGGGCAGTTCCTGCTGACCTTCGCGCCAGCGTCGTGCCATGGACCGCAGCACGGTAACCGCCGCCGCGGTCATGGCTGTGTAGATGACCGCTGTGGTGCCCAACAACCACCACAGCCCGGAG
>JAKDNC010000783.1 GCA_030452025.1 Nocardioides sp.
TGATGGCGATGTCGTGGTGGGCGCCTTCGGCGTCGACGTGGAGCTGGTGCATGAGATCAAGGCAGAGTTCGCGCAGCAGGCTCGTGAACTCCTCCGTATCGACGGTTGCTTCGTGGGCGCCGGAGGACATGAGGATGACGGTGTCGTTAGTCGACATGCACCCGTCGGTGTCGAGGCGGTCGAAGCTCTGACTCGTCGAATTGCGCAGTGCCGCGTCGAGGACAGCCTGGTCGACCTTCGCGTCGGTGGTGATGACGACGAGCATCGTCGCCAGTCCGGGGGCGAGCATTCCTGCGCCCTTGGCCATTCCGCCGATCGTGTACCCGCTGCTGCCTTCGCGGGTGGCGGTCTTGGCCACGGTGTCGGTGGTCATGATCGCCTCGGCGGCGTGCTCGCCTCCGGTCACGGTGTCCTCGGCGGCGGCCACCAGTGGTGGGAGGTTGTCGATGATGGTGTCGCGGAAGTCCTGACCGCCGACGCCGATGAGTCCGGTCGAGCAGACGAGAACGTCTTCGGCCGCTGTTGCGGTGCCGGCCTCGGTGAGGAGTTCGGCGGTGGTCTGGGCGGTCAGGGTGGTCGTCTCGTATCCGAAGTCACCGGTGTAGCAGTTGGCTCCCCCGGAGTTGAGGACGACGGCGCGGGCCTGACCGTTGGCGGAGACCTTCTGGGACCACAGGACGGGGTTGGCCTTGCAGCGGTTCGAGGTGTAGACGGCGGCGACGGCAGTGTCGGGGCCGGTGTTGATGACGAGCGAGAGGTCTTTGGTCCCGCTGGGTTTGAGTCCGGCGGTGAGGCCGGCGGCGCTGAAGCCAAGTGGTGCGGTCACGCTCATGGGGCGACTCCTTCAAGGGGAAGCGCGGTGGTCTCGTCGAGACCAAGGGCCAGGTGGATGGACTGGAGGGCTTGGCCGGCGGTGCCGCGGACGAGGTTGTCCAGGGCCACGACGACGAGGATTGTGCCTGCCCGTTCGTCGACGGTGAACTGGATGTGCGCGAGGTTCGATCCGGTCGTCGACGAGGTGCGCGGCCACTGGCCTTCCGGCAGGACGCGGACGAAGGGCTCCTCGGCGTAAGCCTGGTCGAATGCCTGACCCAGCTGGTCTTTCAGTGCCGCGGCGTCGAGGAGGCCCTCGGCGGTTCTCGGTGCGGACTCACCAGGCGCGGCGGTGATGGTGGCGAGGATTCCGCGGGCCATGGGCACGAGCGTCGGGGTGAAGGAGATCCGTGTCGGACCCTCGGCAGCATCGGCGCCGAGGACTCCGTTGAGATTCTGTTCGATCTCCGGCACGTGCCGGTGGGTCCCGCCTGTGCCGTAGGCGCTCGCGTCGCCGAGGACCTCGGCGGCGGTGAGGTGCGGCTTGAGTGCCTTCCCGGCTCCGGAGACTCCATTGGCCAGGACCGCGTTGAGCCCCTTCGGAGCGGCGAGTCCAGCCTGGATGAGTGGTGCGAGGCCGAGCGTCACCGCGGTGACGTTGCAACCGGGCACGGCGATGCGCTTCGTGTCTTTCAAGGCCTCGCGCTGCTTCGTTCCGCCAGCGGTGAGCAGTTCGGGCAGACCGTAGGTCCAGGTCCCCTGGTGCTTGGAACCGTAGAACTTCTCCCAGGCGGTCGCGCTGATGAGGCGGTGGTCGGCGGCGAGGTCGACGATGAGCGTCTCGGGGCTCGTCTGTTCGAGCTCTGCAGAGATGGCTCCGGACTGACCGTGCGGGAGGGCCAGGATGACGACATCGTGGCCGGCGAGCACCTCGGCGGTGGACTCTTTGACCACGAAATCGAAATATCGGGCAAGATGGGGTTGATGTCGGCCGAGTGTCTCACCCACGGAGGAATGTCCGCACACCGTCGTGACGTTCAGATG
>JAKDNC010000784.1 GCA_030452025.1 Nocardioides sp.
TGACCAACACGCCCAACCGGAGGATCAACTTCGTACACCACGCCCCGGGACTTGACCGTGTCATGAACTGCGCCCACCGGAAGTAGAGGCCTCGTGCCCGGCAATTCTCGTCTGCGCAGAACCATCTGATCCGTAGCAGGACGCAAGGTGCCGCACCGAGGCTCGTGGAGCCTCAATAGAGCCTCGGCATGAAGTGTTTGGGCAGGTCAAAGGCGGTCTTTATGCCTCTTGAGGTCACTGCGGGCGGCTGCGGGAAGTCGTTACACACGCACTGGGGACCCCCGTTTCTGCAACCGTTCCTGCACCACTCTCTCAGGGTTCGGCCACACAGCCAAGGGCTTGAGATCTACCATTTCGTGCGGAACCGGAGCGGCGATCGGGCGGACGCCTGTGGCAACGTCCGGTCCCTTACGTCGCGGATTATGTGGGTGCGCGTGGCTAGGCAATGGCCCAGAGCCGCCTCACCCGATGAGTCGTTGAATTGCGATGGCCTCGATCCGGCGGCGTCGCAGGACGTCTTCTCGGATGAAGTCGGCGAGCTCCTTGTCCCCGGTCGCGGATCTCGACCTCTCCGCCAACGTCAGCTGGAGCTCGCTGGACCAGGTGGTCTTGTCCAGAAGCCCGCTCCAGGAGCCGCATCCTGGCCAGGATTCCGAACCGAGCGCGGAGGCGGCCCGTCTGGGGCGGATTGATGCGGGACCCGCGTACAGCGGTCCAGAATGGACAGCACAGCCGGCCCGGCTGGGAACGCGCTAGGACGCGATCAAGTCCCTGTAGAGAGGCATCTCGGCCACGCACTCGGCAAAACTGCGCGCACGTGACTCGATCAGGACGTGGGTGACACCGGCATCGCCGAGGCCGGGCAGGAGGGTCGCGACTCGAGCGACGTGGTCTTCGCTCGTGCCTCGAGCCAGCGGGGCGAAGCACGTGGCGAAGTCGGGCTCCCGGCCGGCGTCGATCCTGGCCTGTCGGATCGCCGAGATGGAGCGAGCCAGTGCCTCGTCCGAAGAGAGGGTAGGGGTACCGGTCACCCGTTCCATCTCGGCCGTCTGCTCGATGGGCAGCCAGCCGTCACCGATCGTCGCGACTCGGCGTCTGCTGGGGCCGCCGTTGCCGCCGAACCAGATCGGCAGCTCGGTGTTCCAGGGTCGAGGGCGCGAGATATGACCTTGGGCCGAGAAGAAGCGATCGTCGTGAGCGACGACTTCGCCGCTCCACGATGCGCGCATGGCCGCCACGGCGGCATCCAAGCGTGGACCCCGGTCGGCAAACGGGGCGCCGAGTGCCTCGAACTCCGCCTCTTGATAGCCGGCGACCATCCCCAGCACCAGACGACCTCGGGAAAGTTGGTCCAGGCTGCTTGCGGCCTTGGCGGTGACGTACGGGTGTCGGTAGCCGCTGACCACGGCGCAGGTGAGGACGTGGAGTCGCTTAGTGGCGGCGGCCATGAAGGCGAGGATCACGAACGGATCGAGGGCGTGGTGACCGCCGTGCTGGACCCACTGCGCGTCGGGGAAAGGGTGGTCCGAAGCGGAAGCGAGCGAAAACCCCGCGTGCTCGGCCGCCTGGGCGAGCTCGCCCACTTGATTGTCACCGAGCCACTCGTCCCACCGGTTCATTGCGCGAGCGGGGTACTGGAAGCAGAACTGCACCGACGTCTCCGATCTCAACGATTTTCACGCAACCCTTGTAATGCGGGTCACAGTCATGTCACCCTTCCATATCTAGGTCAACTGTCAACAGTCGTCAGTTGGCGATACTGAGGGAGAAGGTTCCATGACGGTGTCAACAATCGCGCGGGGTATCGCCAGCGTTGCTGCGCTGACACTCCTTGCCGCATGCGGGGCCAACGGAACA
>JAKDNC010000785.1 GCA_030452025.1 Nocardioides sp.
GGTAGCCGGGGTCGGGCCAGCGCGCGTCCCAATGGTGGCCGTTGGCGACCATCACCGCATCGTAATGGCGAGTCTCCGTCACTGCTGACTCACTGCTGCCAGCAGGAGTATGTTCGGAGGCGGCCGTGGAGCGGATGTCGACGTCCCAACCGCCTCTCTCACCTCGGCGGACCTGGGTCACTTCGGTGTTGAAGGTGATCGTGTGGTCGAAGCCGAAGTGATCGACGTAGTCGCGGAAGTAGGCATAGACCTGATCGTGGCTGGCGTAGTGCGGGTAGTCCGCCGGCATCGGGAAGTCGGAGAAGGCCATGCGCGGGCAGGAGGTGTTGATCTGCAGGGTCTCGTAGCAGGCGCTGACGCCGTTGGGGTTGTCAAAGAGCCAGTTGCCGCCGAATTCGCTGCCCTTCTCGAAGCAGTCTAAGGGCACACCTGCGGTGTAGAGGGCCTTGGCGGCGGCGAGGCCCGAGGCTCCGGCGCCGATGACGCAGACCCGCGGCAGTGCGGGGTCTGGTCGGATCTCCTCGGTGATCGCTGGGGCTCGATGTTTCTGTCTGACGTTGTAAGGCATGTCACAATACTGCCATTGAAAATCCCAGTTTTCACTATACTGGAGGAATGAATTTTCGAGATTCTCTTCGGCTCGCCGACTCTGCCCCCGGCCCGTCCACCGCGGGGCTGTGGCGTGGAACGTCGCAAACCGACCGTGATGGGGCGCGCCGGCAGAGACTTCTCGAAGCTGCCCTCGAGCTGTACGGAACGCTGGGCTTTCGCGCAACGTCGATTCAGGCGCTGTGCCAGGAGTCCAGGGTCTCGAGTCGGTCGTTCTACGAACTCTTCCCGGCCAGCAGATCGGATGCGCGGCTGGGGTCGCTCGCGGCACAGGAGTCGCTGCTCGAACAGCTCTACATCATCCTCAACGAGGAGATCAGCGAGGCCATGGCGACGCTGACGATCCCGGCTGAGTCGGATCTCCTCGACACGATCGTGCGCATCGTCTCCGCCGCACTCATGCCGATGCTGGGCGACGAGCGCAAGGCCCGCGTCCTCGAGGTCGAGGCCGTCGGAGTCAACGAGTCCCTCGAGGCCCGGCGGCGAGAGACGATGCGCATGCTCGCCGCCTCCGTCGATTCAGCGTTCATGCGCGTGCAGTCTGCCTTCGAACTACGCAGCCGCGGATCGTCGCCGCAGCCGGACGATGGCGGCCTCACCGGCCTCATCATCGTCGGCGGGATCACCGAAGCCCTGGTCCAACGGGTGCACACCCCCGTAGAGGAACGCACGTCGACCGCTGCCTTCCTCACCGATATCGCGAAGGTAGCCATGCGCGCCTACGGGGTGTCCACAGACAGCGGTGCATGACACCATGAGCCTGTGATCGAATCGTGAGCTCACGAGCGGGACGGGGCACAGAAGCCGCCATCGTCGCCATCATCCTGGCGCAGTGGTTCGGAACCTCCCTGTGGTTCAGCCCCAGCGGTGCCGTCGACGGTCTCTCCGCCTGGCTCGGTTCGACTCCGGCACAGTTCGGGTGGCTGATCGCCGCGACTCAGATCGGCTTCATCACGGGAACGCTGCTGAGCGCGGCAACCGGCGTTGCCGACCGGTTTCCTCCGGAGAGAATCTTCATCGTCTCCAGCCTCGTCGGTGCCGGGCTCAACTTCGCCTGGACGCTCGGCCCCTCGGACCTCGCCCTCGTCTGGATCTCTCGCTTTGCTGTCGGAGTCAGCCTCGCGGGCATCTACCCGATGGGCATGAAGATGATCGTCAAACGGGCCCAGGCGAAGTCCGCCCAGGCTCTGGCCTGGCTCGTGGCCATGCTCACCCTGGGCACCGCGATGCCGCAGCTCCTGTCA
>JAKDNC010000081.1 GCA_030452025.1 Nocardioides sp.
TCGACTGCCGTAGCACGCCCCGCGCCTGGGGGATCCCCCCGAGCGCGCGCCGGGTGCCCGGGAGGTCACGCGGCTCTGTGGAGCCCACGGCCAGGACCACGGCGTCGTAGCGATCGCGCAGCTGGTCGGCGGTGATGTCGCTGCCGACGTCCACGCCCGACCGGAACACGGTGCCCTCGCGATGCATCTGCTCGAGTCGACGGTCGAGGTGCTTCTTCTCCATCTTGAATTCGGGGATGCCGTAGCGCATCAGCCCGCCGATCTTGTCTGCCCGCTCGTAGACGGCAACGGTGTGGCCGGCCCGCGTCAGCTGCTGGGCAGCGGCCAGGCCGGCCGGTCCGGAGCCGATCACGGCCACGGTCTTGCCGGAGCGCCACTCGGGCGGCTGGGGCCGCACGAAGCCGGACTCCCATGCCTTGTCGATGATCGCGACCTCGACGTTCTTGATCGTCACCGGATCCTGGTTGATCCCCAGGACGCAGGACGTCTCACACGGGGCCGGGCAGAGGCGACCGGTGAACTCAGGGAAGTTGTTGGTCGCGTGCAGGCGCTCGATCGCACCCTCCCAGTCGTCGCGCCAGACCAGGTCGTTCCACTCCGGGATGATGTTCCCGAGCGGGCAGCCCTGGTGGCAGAACGGGATGCCGCAGTCCATGCAGCGTCCGGCCTGCCTGCTGATGATCGGGAGCAGGGCCCGGCCGATGCCGTCCGGGTAGACCTCGTTCCAGTCGTTGACGCGTTCCTCGACCGGTCGGCGGGTGGCAACCTCGCGTCCGTCCTTGAGGAATCCTTTGGGATCAGCCATGCAGCACCTCCATGATCCGGGCCGATGCCTGCTCCTCCGTGAGGCCCTCGTCCAGCGCGGCAGCCCGCGCCTCGAGGACCCGTTTGAAGTCGCCGGGCATGACCTCGGTGAATCGGGTCAGCGAGCCCTGAGGGCCCGTCCAGTCGTCGAGCAGCTTCTCTGCGGTCGTGGAACCGGTCTCCTCGAAGTGCCGCTGGACCAGTTCCTGCAGCTCTTCAGCAGCGTTGCCCTCGACGGGCGTCAGCTCGACCAGCTCCTGGTTGACGCGACCGGCGTCGAGGTCCAGGACGTAGGCGTAGCCCCCGGACATGCCGGCCGCGAAGTTGCGCCCGGTCGGGCCGAGGACGACGACCTTGCCGCCGGTCATGTACTCGCAGCCGTGATCCCCGACACCCTCGACGACCGCGGAGGCGCCGGAGTTGCGGACGCAGAACCGCTCCCCCGCCTGGCCGCGCAGGAAGATCTCGCCCGACGTGGCGCCGTAGCCGATCGTGTTCCCAGCGATGATCTGCTGGGACGCGTCGAACGTGGCCGCGCGGTCGGGACGGACGATGATCCGTCCGCCCGAGAGACCCTTGCCGACATAGTCGTTGGCGTCGCCCTCGAGCCGCAACGTGATCCCCCTCGGCACGAACGCACCGAACGATTGGCCGGCCGAGCCGATGAAGGTGATGTCGATCGTGTCGTCGGGCAGGCCCTCGCCCTTGTAGCGCTTGGTCACCTCGTGGCCAAGCATCGTGCCGACGGTGCGGTTCACGTTGCGGACCTCCACCTGGGCACGGACCGGCTCACCGTCCTCGAGCGCCGCGGCGGCGAGCTCGACGAGCTTGTTGTCCAGCGCCTTGTCGAGACCGTGGTCCTGGCCGGTGACACATCGAAGCGCCGGGCTCTGTCCGTCCTGGCTCGCCAGCTCGGGCCGGTGCAGGATCGGCGCCAGGTCGAGCCCGGAGGCCTTCCAGTGATTGACCGCCTTGTCGGTGTCGAGCGCCTCGACGTGGCCGATCGCCTCGTCGAGCGTGCGGAAGCCGAGTTCGGCCAGGATCTCGCGGACCTCCTCGGCGATGTATTCGAAGAAGTTGACGACGAACTCCGGCTTGCCGTTGAACCGCTCGCGCAGGAGGGGGTTCTGTGTCGCGACGCCCACTGGGCAGGTGTCGAGGTGGCAGACCCGCATCATGATGCAGCCCGAGACCACGAGCGGCGCGGTCGCGAAGCAGTACTCCTCCGCGCCGAGCAGTGCGGCGATGACCACGTCACGGCCGGTCTTGAGCTGGCCGTCGGTCTGAACGACGATCCGGTCCCGGAGCCCGTTGAGCAGCAGCGTCTGCTGGGTTTCGGCGAGGCCGAGCTCCCAGGGACCACCCGCATGCTTGAGCGAGGTGAGTGGCGCGGCGCCGGTGCCGCCGTCGTGACCCGAGACGAGTACGACATCCGCGTGCGCCTTGGAGACCCCGGCGGCGACCGTGCCGACGCCCACCTCGGCGACCAGCTTCACGTGGACACGTGCCTGCGGGTTGGCATTCTTGAGGTCGTGGATCAGCTGCGCCAGGTCCTCGATCGAGTAGATGTCGTGGTGCGGTGGCGGTGAGATCAGACCCACGCCGGGCGTGGAGTGCCGGGTCTTGGCCACCCAGGGGTAGACCTTGTTGCCGGGCAGCTGACCGCCCTCGCCGGGCTTGGCGCCCTGCGCCATCTTGATCTGGATGTCGTCGGAGTTCGTGAGGTATTCCGACGTGACGCCGAACCGACCGGACGCGACCTGCTTGATCGACGAGCGTCGCTCGGGGTCGTAGAGGCGCTCGGTGTCCTCGCCGCCCTCACCGGTGTTGGACTTGCCGCCCAGCCGGTTCATCGCGATGGCGAGGTTCTCGTGGGCCTCCTGGCTGATCGAGCCGTAGGACATCGCGCCGGTGGAGAACCGCTTGACGATCGCAGAGACCGGCTCGACCTCGTCGATCGAGATCGACTCCCGCCGGGTGTGCTCGTCGGAGCGCTTGAACCTGAACAGTCCACGCAGCGTCATCAGGCGCTCCGACTGCTCGTTGATCCGGGAGGTGTACTGCTTGAACACATCGTAGCGTCCGGCACGCGTGGCGTGCTGGAGGCGGAAGACGGTCTCCGGGTCGAACAGGTGCGGCTCGCCCTCGCGGCGCCATTGGTACTCGCCACCGATCTGCAGCTCGCGGTGCGCGGGCGCGATTCCACCACGGGGGTACGCCGTGGCGTGCCGCCGGGCGACCTCCTCGGCGATGGTCTCGAGGTCGATGCCTCCGAGCTTGGACGTCGTGCCGGTGAAATACTGGTCCACGACGGACCTCGAGAGCCCGACCGCCTCGAAGATCTGGGCACCGGTGTAGGAGGCGACCGTCGAGACACCCATCTTGGACATCACCTTGAGCACGCCCTTGCCGAGCGACTTCACCAGGTTGTTCACCGCGACGTGCGGTTCCAGGCCGATGTAGTAGCCCTCGCGGGCTAGGTCCTCCACGGACTCCATCGCGAGATACGGGTTGACTGCGGCCGCGCCGTAGCCGACCAGCAGCGCCACGTGGTGCACCTCGCGCACATCGCCGGCCTCGATCAGCAGACCCACCTGGGTGCGGGTCTTCTTCCGGACCAGGTGGTGGTGGACGGCTCCGGTGAGCAGCAGCGACGGGATCGGCGCCAGCTCGGCGGTCGAGTGCCGGTCGGAAAGGACGATGACGCGGGCGCCGTCGGCGATCGCGTCAGAGACCTCCTGACAGATGCGTTCGACCCGCTCGGCCATCGCCTTGCCGCCGCCCTCGACCTGGTAGAGGCCGCGGGAGACGTGGGTGATGAAGCCGGGCATGTCGCCGTCGCGGTTGATGTGGCGGATCTTGGCCAGGTCGTCGTTGTCGATGACAGGGAACGGCAGCACGACCTGGCGGCACGAGGCCGGGGTCGGCTCCAGCAGATTCGACTCCGGCCCGATGGTGCCGTTGAGCGAGGTGACCAGCTCCTCGCGGATGGCGTCCAGCGGCGGGTTCGTCACCTGCGCGAAGAGCTGCGCGAAGTAGTCGAAGAGCAGCCGTGGCTTGTCCGACAGCGCCGCGATCGGCGAGTCGGTGCCCATCGATCCGATCGGCTCGCCGCCGGTGTTGGCCATCGGCGAGAGGATGACCCGCTTCTCCTCCTCGGTGTAGCCGAAAATCTGCTGACGGCGGGTGACCGAGGCGTGGGTGTGCACGATGTGCTCACGCTCGGGGATGTCGTCGAGGTGGATGAGTCCGGCGTGCAGCCACTCGCCGTACGGGTGCTCGGCGGCAAGCCCGGACTTCACCTCCTCGTCCTCGATGATGCGGTGCTCATCGGTGTCGACCAGGAACATCCGGCCCGGCTGCAAGCGACCCTTGCGGACCACCGTGGCGGGGTCGATGTCGAGCACGCCGACCTCGGAGGCCAGCACGACCAGGCCGTCGTCGGTGACCCAGTAGCGCGAGGGACGCAGGCCGTTGCGGTCGAGAACCGCGCCGACCTGGGTGCCATCGGTGAAGACCACGCAGGCGGGGCCGTCCCACGGCTCCATCATCGCGGAGTGGAATTCATAGAAGGCCCGACGCATCTGGTCCATCTCCGTGTGGTTCTCCCAGGCCTCCGGGATCATCATCAGCACGGAGTGCGGCAGCGAACGGCCACCCATGTGGAGCAGCTCGAGGACTTCGTCGAAGGATGCCGAGTCCGAAGCGCCGGGGCTGCAGATCGGGTAGAGCCGCTCCAGCTCCCCGGGGATCAGGTCCGAGGTGAGCAACGCCTCACGGGCGCGCATCCAGTTGCGGTTGCCCATGACCGTGTTGATCTCACCGTTGTGCGCGATGAACCGGAACGGGTGCGACAGCGGCCAGCTCGGAAACGTGTTCGTCGAGAACCGTGAGTGGACCACGGCCACGGCCGAGGCGACCCGCTCGTCAACCAGGTCCGGGAACACCTGGTCGAGCTGGTCGGTGGTGAGCATGCCCTTGTAGGCGATGGTGCGCGAGGACAACGACGGAAAGTAGACGCCGGTCTCGAGCTCCGCGCGTTTGCGCAGCACGAAGGCCAGTCGCTCGAGCGCCATACCGATGCTCGGGGCACCCTTGCCCGCCACGAACAGCTGGACGAACGTCGGCATACAGTCGCGGGCGGTGTCGCCCAGAAGGGAAGGGTCCGCGGGAACACTGCGCCAGCCGAGGACGGAGAGCCCTTCCTCATCGGCGATCGCTTCGATGCTGGTGCGGGTCTTCGCGACCTGCTCGTCGTCACCGGGCAGGAAGGCCGTGCCGACCGCGTAGGAACCTGCGAGCGGGAGAGCGAAGTCCACCACGTCGCGGAAGAACGCGTCGGGAACCTGCATCAGGATCCCGGCGCCGTCGCCCGAGTTGGGCTCGGCCCCGGCCGCACCGCGGTGCTCCAGGTTGCGAAGCGCGGTGAGCGCCTTCGCGACGATGTCATGGCTGGCGACGCCGGTCAGGGTGGCCACGAAAGCAACGCCGCACGCATCGTGCTCGTTGGTTCCGTCGTACAACCCCTGGGGCGGTGGGAATGCATGCATGAGCATTCTCCCGTCGTCATCTGCGCCGCCCCGGGGAGCCGGGTGCGACGAACTGGCAGTTCAAGGATGAAAGCTGCAGGGGACGACACTGGCCCTCGCGAGTGGCCAACAATAACACTCCGGGCGGTCTCCGACCGCGATCACGCCTCAGACCACAGCTCAGCTGACTCCGCTGCCGACTCCCAGGCCGACCAGCCAGGTGATGGCGAAGGCCACCGCTCCGAGCAGCGCCTGGCGGCCGCCACCGAACCACCAGGGACGGCTGGTGAACCGGGTGACCAGGGCTCCACAGCCGAAGAGCGCGAGCATTGTGAGAATCATCGCCGGCCACAGCGAGCTCGCACCGAGCAGGTAGGGAAGAACCGGGACCAGGGCTCCGAGCGAGAAGGACACGAACGACGATCCGGCGGCCACCACCGGCGAGGCCAGCTCGTCGGGATCGACGCCGAACTCCTCCATCGCATGCACAGCGACCGCCTTGTCGATGTCGCGATGGACCTGCTCAGCCACTTGCTCGGCGAGGTCGGTGTCGAGACCCCTCTCGTGGAGGACCTGGGCGAGCTCGGCAGTCTCCCCCACTGGGTTCGCGAGGATCTCTCGGCGCTCCTTGGCGATCTCGTGCTCGGCGGCCTCGGACTGGCTCGCGACGGAGGCATACTCTCCCGCTGCCATCGAGAACGCACCGGCTGCGAGGCCCGCGAGGCCCGCCAGGACGACGGCCGAGGTGTCGCCGGCCGCGCGGGTCCCGCCCGCGACACCGGCAATAAGGGCCGCGTTGGAGACCAGGCCATCCATCGCGCCGAACACCGCTGGGCGCAGCCAGCCGCCGTTCACGTCGGGGTGCTCGTGATCAATGGGAGCGGCGTCGTCGGTCGCGGTCATGGTCGCAAACTAGCCACTTTCGAGCCAGATTTCATCGAAGGCGAGGCAATCCTGCCCGCGTTCGGCACAGTGTCAGGAGTCCGAAGCGTCGGACTCCCCCTTCTCGTTGCCGGTCTCCGCCTTGTCAATCTTCGCCTTGCCGGTCTCCGCCCTCGACTCATCGGCTTCCTGCTTCGACTCGTCAGTCTCCTTCGACTCGTCAGGTTCACGACCGGGCAGGTAGACGCTGGGCTCGCGTCCGGGGTGGCGCCTGGCGCTCACCAGGAACGCGACGGCCGCAGCCACGAACAGGATGATCGAGACCCACACGTTGAACCGCAGCCCGAACACGTCGCTGAGCTGGACATCATCGATACGCAGGTATTCGATCCACCCACGCCCCGCAGTGTAGAAGACGACGTAGAGCGCCATCACCCGGCCGTAGCCGAGCCTGAACCGGCGGTCCAGCCAGATCAGGAACGCGAAGGCAGCGAGGCTCCAGAGGCATTCGTAGAGGAAGGTCGGGTGGAACGTCGCATACTCCAGATAGCCCTCGGGGCGGTGTGCAGCATCGATCTCCAGGCCCCACGGCAGGTCGGTCGGTTTGCCGAAGAGCTCTTGGTTGAAGTAGTTGCCCCAACGGCCGAGAGCCTGAGCCACCAGCACGCCCGGGGCCAGGGTGTCGAGGACAGAGGTGAACCGGATCCCCATCACCCTGGAGCCGATGTAGGCGCCGAGCGCGCCGAGCGCAATGGCTCCCCAGATCCCCAGGCCACCACGCCACACGTAGAGCGCGGTCACCGGGTTCTTGCCCTCACCGAAGTAGAGCTCCCAGTCGGTCATGACGTGGTAGGCGCGTGCGCCGACCAGGCCGAAGGGAATCGCCCAGATCGCCAGGTCAGCCATCTGGCCCGCCTGCCCGCCACGGGCCACCCAACGTCGCTCGCCTATCCAGATCGCCGCGATGACACCGGCGATGATGCACAGGGCGTAGGCGCGCAACGGAAAGGGGCCGATGTGCCAGACGCCCTGCTCCGGGCTCGGGATCGACAGCAGGGTCGGGCTCATGAGGGACAACAGGGTCATGATTCAGCCTTCAGCAGCGTGGTCAGGTCGGAAGAGAGGTCAGCGGGTGAAGTGTCCTGGCCCCAGAACATCGGGATCTCGTCATCGGAGTCCAGCAGGAAGACCTGGGTGCCGTGGGTGACGTCGTACCCACCGCTGGGGAGCTTCTTGCCCTTGTCGATGGCGACGTGGAAAGCGTTGCCCGCCTCGAGGATCTGCGGCATCGGTGCGGTCAGACCGACGAAGCTCTCGTCGTAGCGATCGAGGTAGGTGCGCAGTGCCGACCCGTCGTCGCGCGCCGGGTCGGTCGTGACGAAGGCGACCTCGACCTTGTCGCGCTGGTCCTCGTTGAGCCGGGCGAGCGCGGAGGCGATGTTGCCCATCACCATGCCGCAGATGTCGGGACAGTTGGTGTAGCCGAAGAAGACCAGAGTGACCGGCTTCGTCGTGCTCTTCGTCAGGGAGTACGCCGTCCCGTCGGTGTCGCTCAACTCCGGCGACGGCACCGTCCAGGGGTCGGAGAGCTGGCTCGCGGTGTAGCCACTCCCGGCGTCCTCGACACCGCTGGCACAGCCGCTCAGCATCAGCGCAGCAAGACCCGCCGCCGCGATGCCGGTGGCGAAGGACCCGCGGAGGGGCTCAGCCACGTCGCACTCCTCCCGCCAGGTCACGCGGCAACTCGCTGAGTGCGGCGAGCCCCGCGGCCGGGTCGGAAGCGTGGTCGAGCAGCGTGCGGACGAAGGCGGACCCGACGATGACACCATCGGCGATGGTGGCGATCTCCGCTGCCTGGTCACCGTTGCTGACTCCGAGGCCGACCGCGACCGGCAGGTCGGTGGTCCTCCGGGCCCGGGCGACCAGTGGCCCGGCCAGGTCACTGGTGGCCTTCCGGGCGCCGGTCACGCCCATCACCGCGGTGGCGTAGACGAACCCACGGCACTCGGCGGTGGTCATCGCGATCCGTTCGTCGGTCGACGAGGGCGCGACCAGGAAGATCTTGTCGAGGTCGTGGGCGTCTGCGGCGGCGACCCACTCCTGACCGAAGTCGGGGGTGATGTCGGGGGTGATCAGGCCGGCTCCTCCGGCGCTCGCCAAGTCGGCGGCGAACCGCTCCACGCCGTAGCGTTCGACCGGGTTCCAGTAGGTCATCACGACGGTCGGTGCGCCGGTCCCCGCGACCGCCTCGACCACCCGGAACACGTCGCGGGTGCGGACACCACCCTCGAGGGCCTGCTGGGCGGCGGTCTGGATGGTGGGACCGTCCATCACCGGGTCGGTGTAGGGCAGGCCCACCTCGATCACGTCACAGCCGGACTCGACCATGGTCCGCATCGCGGAGATCGATCCGTCGATGTCGGGGAACCCGGCCGGCAGGTAGCCGATCAGGGCGGCCCTGCCCTCGGCCCTTGCCGTCTCGAATGCGCGCGCGACGCTCATGCCCTGACCTCCTGGTCGTCGGTCTCACCCAGGTGGAACCAGTCGATCGCAGTCTCCATGTCCTTGTCCCCGCGCCCGGAGAGGTTGACCAGGATGGTGGCGTCCGGTCCCTTCGCCGCCTTCACCTCGTCTGCGATCCGCAGTGCGCCCGCGACCGCGTGGGCAGACTCGATCGCCGGGATGATCCCTTCGGTCCGACTGAGCAGCGCCAAGGCGTCCATCGCCTCGGCGTCGGTGACGGGGAGATACTTCGCGCGGCCGCTCTGGGCCAGGTGGGCATGCTGTGGGCCGACGCCGGGATAGTCGAGCCCGGCAGAGATCGAGTGGGACTCGACCGTCTGGCCGTCCTCGTCCTGGAGGACATAGGTGCGTGCCCCGTGGAGGACCCCGCTCTCGCCGGCGTGGATCGTGGCCGCGTGACGGTCCGTGTCGACGCCGTCGCCACCCGCCTCGAAGCCGTAGACGTCCACGTCGGCGTCGTCGAGGAACGCGGTGAAGAGGCCGATCGCGTTGGATCCTCCACCGACGCATGCGGCGACAGCGTCGGGCAGCCGGCCGAACTGGTCGAGGCTCTGTTGGCGCGCCTCGTCGCCGATGCCGCGGCAGAAGTCCCGCACCATGCTCGGGAACGGGTGTGGTCCCGCTGCCGTCCCGAAGAGGTACGCCGTGTGGTCCACGCTGGCGACCCAGTCGCGCAGCGCCTCGTTGATGGCGTCCTTGAGCGTGGCGCTCCCAGAATCGACCGGGATCACCTTCGCGCCGAGGAGGTTCATCCTGGCTACGTTGAGCGCCTGGCGGCGGGTGTCGACGGCGCCCATGTAGACGGTGCAGTCAAGCCCGAAATATGCCGCTGCGGTGGCGCTGGCGACGCCGTGCTGCCCGGCGCCGGTCTCCGCGATCACCCTGGTTTTGCCCATCCGCTTGGTGAGCAGCGCCTGACCGAGGACGTTGCGGATCTTGTGGGCTCCGGTGTGGTTGAGGTCCTCGCGCTTGAGCAGGATCCTGACGCCGGCCTTCTCGCTGAGCCGTTCCGCGTAGTAGAGCGAGCTCGGCAGTCCGGCGTACTCGCGCAGGATCGCATCGAAGTCGGCGACGAACCTCGGGTCGGCCATCGCCTCGCGCCACGCCACGTCGAGCTCGTCGAGGGCAGCCACCAGTGCCTCGGGCATGAACCGCCCACCCCAACGTTGCCCGTCCGCGCTCCCGAAGAAGCCTGCCCCATCCGCTTCGAAGCTCATCGCTGTCCCTTCAGTCCTGACATGGCCCGCACCGCGGCCTCGGGGTCGCCGTCCTTCACCAGTGCCTCCCCGACCAGGGCCACCCGGGCCCCTTCGGCGGCGAAACGCTGCA
>JAKDNC010000786.1 GCA_030452025.1 Nocardioides sp.
AGAGAACGCGGGGATGTCGAGTGCACGCAGCCCCTCCACGACGTCGTCGTTGAGGCAGAGGTGGGACACGGTGACCGTGCCGTGTTCCGTCTTCGTGGGCGCGAAGGACGGTGCACCGGGCCATTCGACGGCGAACCCGTGGTTGTGGGCGGTCACCTCGACCTTGCCCGTCGTACGGTCCATCACCGGCTGGTTCATCCCGCGGTGGCCGTACTTCAGCTTGTAGGTGCCGAACCCGAGGGCGCGACCGAAGAGCTGGTTGCCGAAGCAGATGCCGAAGTACGGCAGGTCCTGCGTGAGGGCGCCACGGAGCAGCTCGATCTGCCCCGTGGTCGCAGCTGGGTCGCCGGGGCCGTTGGAGAAGAACAGGCCGTCGGGATGCACCGCGTTGACCTCGTCGAGGGTGGCGGTGGCGGGGAGTACGTGCACCTCGATCCCCCGTTCACTCATCATCCGCGGGGTGTTCGCCTTGATGCCGAGGTCGAGCGCAGCCACGGTGAACCGCTTGGTTCCCACTGCGGGCACGACGTACGCCTCACGCGTGGAGACCTCGCTGGACAGGTCGGCGCCGGTCATCGCTCCGGACTCGAGCACCCTCTCAAGCAGCGTGTCCGGGTCGGACTCGACGGTGGAGATCCCGACCCGCATGGCCCCTCGCTCGCGCAGGTGGCGGGTCAGCGCGCGGGTGTCGATACCGGAGATCCCGACGACTCCCTGGTCGCGGAGCTCGTCGTCGAGGGTGCGGCGGGCACGCCAGTTGGAGGAGAGCCGGGCGGGGTCGCGGACGACGTACCCGGCGACCCAGATCCTCCCCGACTCCGCGTCCTCGTCATTGACGCCGGTGTTGCCGATGTGCGGCGCGGTCATCACGACGACCTGGCGGTGGTAGGAGGGGTCGGTCAACGTCTCCTGGTAGCCGGTCATTCCGGTCGAGAAGACCGCCTCGCCGAAAGTCTCCCCCTCGGCGCCGTAGGACTCTCCACGGAAGGACCGTCCGTCCTCCAGCACGAGCAACGCCTCGCTCATACGACTACTCCTTCGAGAACGGTGGGTACGCCGCGCAGCAGCGTCGCCTGCACGGAGCCGGACAGGGTCCGGCCGTGCCACGGATTGTTTCGGGACAGCGACACCGACGCATCGCGGTCGACGGTGACCTGAGCGTCCGGGTCGAACAGGGTCAGGTTCGCCGGAGCGCCGACTTCGAGTTGGTGCCCCTGGTCGGCCAGGCCGGCGATACGTGCCGGAGCCGACGACATCACGCGGGCCACGTCGGCCCAGTCGAGCGGGCCGCCAGCGACCATCACGGTGTTGACCACCGACAACGCCGTCTCGAGCCCGAGCATCCCGAAGGCTGCGTCGACGAAGGCGTGTTCCTTGTCGTGGCGCGCGTGGGGAGCGTGATCGGTGGCGACCGCGTCGATGGTGCCGTCGGCGAGTGCCGCACGCAACGCCTCGACGTCTTCGGCGGGACGCAGCGGCGGGTTCACCTTGTACGTCGGGTCGTAGCCCCCGTTCTCGCTACCGAGCAGGTCGGTGGTGAGCAGCAGGTGGTGTGGCGTGACCTCGGCCGTCACGTCCCAGTGCCCATCTTGCTTGGCCTGTGCCTTGGCCCAGCGGACCACCTCGACGCTGCCTGCCGTGCTCACGTGCGCGACGTGCACCCGCGAGCCGGTGTGCCGAGCGAGCATCACGTCGCGGGCGACGATGACCTCCTCCGCGACCCCCGGCCAGCCGGGCAGACCGAGCTGTCCGGAGATCTCGCCCTCGTGGCAGCAGGAGCTCGGGCCGGCCAGTGCTGGATCCTGGGAATGCTGGCTGATCACGCCGCCGAATGCCT
>JAKDNC010000787.1 GCA_030452025.1 Nocardioides sp.
CCCGCGGGCAGGCGAAGAGATCAGCTCACATCGTTGGCGACCGAGTTGTTTGCCGACCTCCGGGATCTGATCTTGCCCTTCGATGTCCGAGCTGCCCACCGTTACGCTGAGATCGTCTCCGGTCGTGACGCGATAGGGCGTCCCATCGCGACCGCAGACGCGCAGATCGCCGCTGTGTGCGCAGCTCGGGAAGCCACCTTGGCCACCCGCAACACCGGCGACTTCGAATCAACCGGCATTGACCTAGTAGATCCGTGGCAAGCACTGCCCCGGTAGTCGTTCGCTATGCGGGATAGATGCGGAAGCCCGGCTTCGCCTTGTGCGGAAAGGACCTGTAGAACTGCTCGGCGTCGTCGGTCAGCAAATCCATTCGTTGGGTTCCGCTGGCTGCGAATGCCTCAACGACCAGAGCTCGAGCGATCCCTTGCCTCCGGTGGCTGGCGGCCACCGCCAACTGGGCTAGGAAGGACTGGACGACACCGTCGCCCATGACCTGAGCGAATCCCACCACGTGCTCGTCGTCATCGACAGCCACTCGGAC
Source organism: Nocardioides sp. (assembly GCA_030452025.1). Classification (GTDB taxonomy): domain Bacteria; phylum Actinomycetota; class Actinomycetes; order Propionibacteriales; family Nocardioidaceae; genus Nocardioides. Next base: position 542 of record JAKDNC010000787.1, read on the forward strand.
AATGACTCCGGCGCCAGAGCAACCCCTCGTCGCGGTGTCGATGTCGGAGTACGAGGGCCACCCGAGGTCTTGACAGAGATCCGCGATGCCCGCGGCATGACGTGGGCTGAATGTCTCGATCCGCATCACCGCATCCTCCCCGAAGCGCCTCTTGTTTGTGGAGGACTCATGTGAGACATCTTCCGGCAGACCATGGGCTACCGGACGGCTGTCTCTATTCGCCGACCTGGCCGTCGATGGCTTCCCGGATCAGGTCGGCATGGCCATTGTGCCGCGCGTATTCCTCGATCATGTGCGTGAGCACCCATCGAAGGCTTGGTGCCCTGCCATCCGGCCAGTGACGGCGAGTCGGCTGCGCCAGTCCACCGGAGGTGTGCGCCGCCTCGGCGGCGATTTGGGCGCGCGTGACGGCCTGCTCCCATAGCTCTTTGAGCGCTTCCGGATCGTCGTCGTGGGCGGACTCCCACTCCCAGTCCGGCGTCGCGCCCCAGTCGACCGATGCCCACGGTTCGCGGCGCGGCGGGTCGTGCCGCCAGCAGCCGAACCAGTCGTCCTCGACGTAGGCCAGGTGCTTCATCAGCCCGCCAAGTGTCATGGCGCTGGGCGGCAAAGGGCGCGCCAACTGCTCGGCGGACAGTCCCGTGCTCTTCCACGCGAAGGTCGCCCGCTGATAGTCGAGGAATCCGGTGAGGGTTTCCCATTCGTCGCCGTCGAGCGGAGGCTCCGGCCGGCCGTGCTCGTCGATGTCTGCTGCCATGCTCGGACACTAGAACAAGCAACCGACAGCCCTGCCAGAGCAGAGGTGCATCATGCCTGACGTACGCGTAGTATCCGCGACCGCCGATATCTGGCCAAGACTCGGCCAAGTGTTCGGCCCGCGCGCGAACAACCCTGATTCCTGCTGGTGCCAGCGCTTCCGCCGTCATGACGCCACGGACAACCGCAGCGCCCTTCATCAGGAGATTGAAGACGCGCTGGTGCCGATCGGTCTGGTTGCCTACCTCGCCGACAATCCGATTGGTTGGACTCGGGTGGTGCCGCGCCACACGCTGCCTGGCATCACCGACAACCGCGCGCTGGCTCGCATCCTCGACGACGACCCGAACGCCTGGTGGGTGACGTGCTTCGTGGTGCGCCGCGAGCATCGCGGCGGCGGCGTCGGTGTCCAACTCCTTGAGAGCGCGGTCGAGTGGGCCAGCGAGCACGACGGCACCGTTCTCGACGGTCACCCGGTCGACACCGCGGCGCTCTCGCGAGCCCCGTCTCCGTCTGCCGTGTTCACCGGCACCATGGCA
>JAKDNC010000788.1 GCA_030452025.1 Nocardioides sp.
GGTCGTGATCGTCGTCTCCTCCGACCAGGAGGTAGCGATGGACGTACGCCGGATGGGCGCCCGCTCGATGGAGTCCATGGCCCAGATCGGGTTGCTCGCCCGGTAGAGCGGCTGTCGGCGGTCCGTTCGCTTCCGGCAGCGTTGTCGGTGGTCCCTGTCAGAGTGCGTCTTGACGGGGCCCGATGGACTCTCATCGGTCCTACCGGACCAACCGAGACGAGGACAATCATGAGCCTGGAGATCGACTGTGACACCTGCGAAGTGCGCGGCCTGGCCTGCCACGACTGCGTGGTGACCGTGCTGCTGGGGCCCCCGCCCGAGCTCGCCTTCGACGACGACGAGCAGCGTGCCCTCAATGTGCTCGCCGACTCCGGCCTGGTGCCCCCGTTGAGAATGGTCACCCCCGTCGACGGACCCGATGTGGAGTCGGCCTGACCGGCATTGGTTGTGTGCGATGTGACACACCTCACGCAACACGGTGGACGGGGGTTTGCCGCGCTTGCCCGCGGCGACTAGCCTGACTGCTTCAGGTGCCCGTACCAGTTGGTCAATCCGGATCGGCTCGGGCGCCGCGCCGAGTCTGGGGCCATGGACGGGGAAGTTCGTGGCACTGGAACCGGGGAACCACATTCCCCATCTGGGGTGAATCACACGCGAGGCGGCTTGCCGTGGAGTGTGTGTAGGGCTCACTTTGTGTCCGAACCCGTCAGCTCACCCGGTAGGCGTCGAACAAAGTAGGGAGATCGTCCGCCTTGCAGCACGGACGTAAGCGCTTCATCGCAGGTATTGCCAGTGTCGTTGCCGTGACCGGTATCAGCTTGGTCCCCACGACCCCATCGTCGGCGAAGCCGGACATCGATGATGTCAAGACGCGCGTCGACCGCCTCTACCACGAGGCCGAGATCGCCACCGAGAACCACCACGACGCCGAACTGGAGCTCAAGGGGCTCAAGGCCGACCTCAAGGGGCTCAAGGCCGATCAGAAGTCCCAGCAGCAGCGGGTCAACAAGCTCAGCTCATCGGTGAACCAGGCGATCGCTGCGCAGTATGAAGGCCAGTCGATCTCCACCACCGGTCAGCTCGTCCTCTCTGACGATCCGCAGGAGTTCCTCAACGAGCTGACGACGCTGTCGTCCTACAACGACACCCAGTCGCAGGCTGTCAGTGAGTACTCCACCGAGGCTGACGCCCTCAAGATCCGTCGCGAGGCGACTCAGGAACGCTCCGGTGAGCTCGCCGATGTCGAGAAGGAACTGCGCGAGAACAAGGCCGAGGCGGACAGCAAGCTCGAGGAGGCGGAGTCCTTGCTCGACGACCTCGAGGCCGAGGAGCGCGAGCGTCTTGAGGAGACGGCCAGCCGCAGTGCAGCGCCTCGCGTCACCGAAACGACGCCCGCGCCCGAGACCACCGAGGCGCCGCCCGCCTCCGGCCGCGCCGCTGCTGCCATCCAGTATGCAATGGCCCAAGTCGGCAAGTCCTACGTCTACGGTGCCGCCGGCCCCAGCTCGTTCGACTGCTCCGGTCTCACCATGATGGCCTGGGGCCAGGCTGGCGTCGGCCTGCCGCACTCCTCGAGTGCGCAGATGAGCTCCGGCTCGTCGGTCTCCTCGAGCGACCTGCAGCCCGGTGACCTGGTCTTCTACTACAGCCCGGTCAGCCACGTCGGCATCTACATCGGCAACGGTCAGATCGTCCACGCGGCCAACCCGAGCACGGGCGTGGCCATCGCCGACGTGTTCTCGATGCCCTTCTCCGGCGCAGTCCGCCCCGGCTGAGCTCCCTGAGCCCGACAGCGTTGAAAGCTGGGTTGAAGGCCGGGCGCCCCCCCCCC
>JAKDNC010000789.1 GCA_030452025.1 Nocardioides sp.
TCCGACGCGCTGATCGTGCTCGACGACGCCGACCTCGAGAGGACTGCAAAGACCGCTGCGAAGGCACGACTGTCGAACACCGGCCAGGCATGCAACTCTCCGAAGCGGATGATCGTGGCGAACGAGCAGGTCGACGACTTCGTGTCGAGTGTCGTCAACGTCTTCGAGGCCGCCCGGGTCGGCGACCCCACCGACCCGAGCACCGACGTGGGGCCGCTCTCCTCGATCACTGCCCGTGACAACGTGGTGGAGCAGGTCAACCGCGCGGTCATGCAGGGCGCGACCCTGCACACCGGCGGTGACGCGATCGATGGAGCCGGTGCATTCATGCGTCCGGCGGTGCTCACCGGAGTCACCAAAGAGATGGATGCCTACTCGGAGGAGATCTTCGGCCCCGTCGCCGTTGTCTATGGCGTCGACTCCTCGGACGAGGCGGTCAAGCTTGCCAACGACGTGAGCTTCGGGCTCAGCGGCTCGGTGTGGGGCAAGGACCTCACCCGCGCCCAGGAGATCGCCGACCAGCTCGAGGTTGGCATGGCCTACGTCAACGAACACGGCACGACCCTGCCCGGCCTTCCCTTCGGCGGCGTCAAGCGGTCCGGGTTCGGCCGTGAGCTCGGCCGCTGGGGCATGGGAGAGTTCGTCAACACCCGCCTGCGCCGCACGTCCAAGGCGAAGGCGTAGCTCGCTCTCGGGGCCCGGTGGCGTTCACCCTCCACCAAGCGGACCCGGGGTGGAGACCTCGGACTGGCCAGGGCCGGTGACACTCATCTTCGGGAAGAACGGTTGGTGTGTCGCCTCCCGCGTCGACTGATGTAGGTCGTCCTTCCCGCGGGTCGCGAGCCTGCCCGATCCGCGGTCGTGGCACGCAAGGCAGGGCCCGACCACCGAACTGGCCGAGTTGCCTGCTTCCGGCCCGGCCAACATGTGGTGCGCGGAGGGAGCAGGGGCTAGCGTGATCCGACACGGCCCGGCCAGGCGGGCCAGCTCCTTCACCGGAGGTCGCGCATGAACCCGTCCACTGGTCTTCGGATCCTCGTCGCCGATTCACTCCCGGACGCCACCGTGGTCGAGCTGGAGGAGCGCGGCCACGAGTGCGTCGTCGACTCCTCGATCAGCAAGTCCGACCTCCCGGCGCGGATCCCGGGGTTCGACGTCCTCGTCGTGCGCAGCACCAAGGTCATCGCAGAGGTCTTCACAGCGGCAGACCGACTCGCCCTGGTCATCCGTGCGGGAGCCGGGACCAACTCGATCGACACGACGGCGGCCGCGTGCCACGGCGTACTGGTGGCCAACGTGCCCGGGCGTAACGCCGCGGCGGTCGCCGAGCTGGCGATGGGCCTGCTGATCTCCCTCGATCGGAGGATCCCGGACAACGTCGCGGACCTGCGCCGTGGCCGTTGGGACAAGAAGTGCTACGGGAAGGCCGACGGACTGCTCGGCAAGACGATGGGCATCGTCGGGCTGGGCTCGATCGGACTGTGCGTCGCCGAGCGCGCCGCTGCCTTCGGGATCAGGGTGCAGGTGGAGGACAAGCCACGCCCGGGGTACGTCGACCGGAGAGTCGCCGAGATCGGGATCACCCTCTGCCCCTCGCTCGAGGAGCTCGTGTCCAGCTCCGACATCGTCTCGCTGCACCTGCCGTCGAAGCCAGAGACCCGATGCCTCGTGGACGGCGAGTTCCTGCGCTGGATGCGGCCCGGGGCGATCCTGCTCAACACCGCGCGCGGCGACATCGTCGACGAGAAGGCGCTGCTCGCCGCGCTCGACGCCGGTGCGGTCCGGGCGGGGCTCGACGTCTACGAGGACGAGCCCTCCGGCGGCTCCGGA
>JAKDNC010000790.1 GCA_030452025.1 Nocardioides sp.
TTTTCAGTTCGACAGATCGATCTGTCGACGGCGCCTTCAGAAATTCGTGCATCCTTGCTCGGCGTTCCCCTCGAGGTATAGGCACCCGTTGACAGCGTTTCGCAAGGGCGATGCGCTGACTCGATCAGTGCGGGAAGCGAGCGGCGTGGCCGTGGGTAGGCCTTGTTTCGAGCCCGATCATTCCGGAGGTGTAGCTGTTTCGCAGGTCTGGACAATCCCGCGAGGGGCGTCAGCAGCGGGGTCACCCTGTTGGGGCTGAGCTGCTTGGAGTCGAGGGCTGCAACCTAGTTCTCGAAGTCCCGTGCGCGTCTGTCCACGCCTCGGCTTCTTCCACCGACGAGCGTTGCAGAACCACAAGCTAAGGTCTGCGAGCTGCGTGTCGACGGCATCACCCGGGTAGTGAGGACCGGACGAGCGTCACCACCCTGCTCTTCAGTCTCTCGCGGCGATGACTCGATGATGACCAGCCCAAAGGGCGTCTGTGGGAACCGATCATGAGTGCAGGGTGGCCGGGCCTTCTCGATGCCGAGGTGAGGAACCCCAGTATTGTCGACGCTGCCCTTCGTCTCTCAGACGCCGCGGAGGAGGGGCGCTGGGAGGTCATGTTCGAAATGCTGGAGTCGAAGGAAGCTGATAACTCCAGCAAGTGGCGATTCGGCGGGACGTCATGGTTCGCCCCACTGCCACTGCCACTGCCGTTGCACGCCCGCGTGGATCGTGGTGGGGACTATGAGCACAGGACGACCGATCGTCGGGTCCCGAGGACTCCCCAGTTGAGTCCCGAGCAGTGGTGTAACGCGGTGGCCCCGTGATCGTCTCTGACGAGGGTGCGGCCGGCAAGGGCACGCTGGTGTGGATGCTCGGTGTCCCGGCGGAGTCGCTCGAGGTGGACGAACCGGAACGAGGCGCTGAGCTGTCCGATGAGGACCTCACGGCCGGCCGCAGCAGCAGAGCTGGCTCACTGAACCAGACCCTCACACCGCTGAGAAGCACCCCGCCGCCACTGGCGCCTCGTGGTCGTCCTCGGCGGGGAGTCCCTGCCCCGGAACCTTCCGCGTGATCGCCTCAGGCCACCCGCACCGAGATCTCGACCGGCTCCACGGGTGCCTCGAGCGTTCCGTGGCTCTGGTCGCAGTCCTCGTCGACCTCTCGGGTCCGCGTGCAGTACAGCACCCGCACCGTCGTCTCACCGGCGGCGAGCCCGTGGATCTCGACGGCGAACTGCTGGGTGCCGCCTGGGGCCTGGGTGCTGTCGGACGCCGGCTCCACGCCGAACACCTTCTCACCGATGGCGACGTCTGCCTCGACGATCGCGGGATCGCCCACGGAGACCACGCCCCAGTAGTCGCCCACGCCGAGCGATCCCTCGGGCAGGGACACCTGCACGATCTCGCCTGCAGTCACATCGACCGCGGCCGTGCCCTCCGGCAGGAGGGAGCCCTCGCTCGGTGCGGCCTGCGTCGTGGTCGTCTGGTCGCTGGGTTCCGTGCTCGGGTTCTCCCCGACCGGGAGGAGCGAGCATCCGCTGAGCAGGACTGCGCCCGCCGCCGCGAGGAGGATCCGTCCCTGGCGGGCGAGGCGTGCTCTGCGCGAGGCCGTCGCGCCGGGTCTCGTCATCGCTGCCTTCCTGATGGGGACCACTCCCCATTCCCTTCGCCCGAGATCGAATCTACTGTGCCATGGAACACGACCGGCGCGGACGCGCCCCGAACGAGGCGAGGTGGACATGGGCAGTCGAAGGATGCTCTCGATGGGCGCGATGGAGACGTGGGGCACGGTGCGCATCGGGGTGATGTCTGCGAACGATCAGGAGGGGGCCGAGAACGCGC
>JAKDNC010000791.1 GCA_030452025.1 Nocardioides sp.
TGGCCTGGCTCGTGGCCATGCTCACCCTGGGCACCGCGATGCCGCAGTTCCTGTCTGCAGTCGGTGCCTCTCTGCCCTGGCAATCGATCATGTGGGGTTCGTCGGCTCTGGCGGTCCTGGGAGCCGGACTCGTCGCAACGATCTCCCGTCGCGGTACGGGGCTCTCCGGTCGCCAGGCGGGACTCTCCGGTCGTGGAGCGGCGCAGGCGAGCGCGCCGACGGTGACCGCGCAAACTGGGGCGACACGTCCCGTGCCGGCGAAGACCGCCGCGGACTCAGCACTGCGCAGGCTGTTCCGGAACCGGATGTTTCGCGCGGCCGTCTTCGGGTACGTGGGCCACATGTGGGAGCTCTACGCCTTCTGGACCGTCGTGCCGACGCTCGTGATCGCGGCTTTGGCCGATCAACACAGCCCCACCGGGCTGGCGACGATGAGTTTCCTCGTCATCGCCGCCGGCGTTGTCGGATGCGTGATCGGCGGAATCATCAGTCGCAGGACCGGCGGCGCTGCGGTCGCTGCAGTCGCACTCGCCGGATCAGGTCTGATGTGCCTGATCTACCCGCTGCTGCCCGACCTCGCCCCACTCCTCATCGCGGCACTCGCGCTCTGGGGCTTCCTCGTCATCGCCGACTCTCCCCAGTTCTCGGATCTCGCCGCCCGATACGCTCCGGCCGAACTGACGGGAACGGGACTGACGGCGATGAACTCCCTCGGCTTCGCCGTCAGCGTCATCAGCATCGTCATCCTGCAGAGCCTCATTGCCAGCATCGGAGTGGCCGCCGTATGGCTGCTCCTGCCGGGTCCGATCCTCGGCCTGATCGCGATGCGACCGCTCTTGGTCAGGCGAAGGGTGCCGAAGCCTGATCCAGACGAGTGACTTCATCGTGAGTGAGCTCAAGTTCCGGGGCCGCCATCAAGGCATCGAGCTGGTCCGGCGTGCGGGCCGAGACGATCGGGGCGGTCACGTCCTTGGTCAGCAGCCAGGCGAGGGCAACCGTCGTCGGCTCCACGCCGTGGGCACCGGCCACCGCGACCAGTTCGTCGACGGCTTCGAGTCCCTCGGCGCTGAAGTAGCCTTGGACCATACCGCCGCGGCTCGCGCCCTCGAGATCGGCCTCGGTGCGGTATTTACCGGTCAGGAATCCGGCGGCGAGGCTGAAATAGGTGAAGACGCCGAGGCCGTGCTCCAGTGCCAGCGGCTGCAGCTCGACCTCGTAGTCGTGGCGTTTGACGAGGCTGTATTGGGGCTGGATCGCCACGGGCTTGGCCAGGTTCTCCTGCTCTGCCACGGCCAGCCACTCGGCGAGACGGTCCTTCGAGTAGTTGGATACGGCGACATACCTGGCCTTACCGGCGCGAACGACTTCGTGGAAGACCCGGGCCACCTCGGCGATGGGTGTCACCTCATCATCGCGGTGGGCGTAGTAGATGTCGACGTGATCGGTCTGGAGGCGTTCGAGGGAAGCATCGATGGCGGTGCGGATGTACTCAGGGTCCTGCGTCCTGTGATCCGGGTGGTCGCCGACCTTCGTGGCGATGACGACCTTGTCTCGGTTGCCGCGAGCGGCCAGCCAGGTGCCGATGATGGTCTCGGACTCTCGTCCGGTGTTGCCTGGCACCCATGCCGGGTAGGACTCCGCGGTATCGAGGAAGTTGCCGCCGGCGCCGAGAAATGCGTCGAGCACGGCATGGGCTCCTGCTTCGTCGGCGGTCCAGCCGAAGGTGTTGGTGCCCAGGTTGATGGGGAAGATGGAGAGGTCCGTGCCCGGAATCTGTACCTGCTGCGTCATGGTGCTCCTGTGTCGTCGCGGTGGGACGGCGGTTC
>JAKDNC010000792.1 GCA_030452025.1 Nocardioides sp.
GAAGCTTCTGCTGCTCTTCATCGTCGGTCAAATCCTCGGCACTGGTGTCTACGCCCTGACCGGCGACGCCGCCGGCCAGGTCGGGGGGGCGGCGTGGGCGCCCTTCCTGACCGCCTTCATCGTGGCCACGATCACTGCTCTGTCCTACATCGAGCTCGTGACCAGATATCCCCAGGCAGCCGGTGCCGCGCTCTACACGCACAAGGCCTTCGGGGTGCATTTCCTCACCTTCATCGTCGCGTTCGCGGTGATGAGCTCGGGCATCACGAGTGCCTCCACCGCATCCAACGCCTTTGCCGGCTTCCTCAGCGACGGGTTCGAGCTCGGCTTCGAGGCGGGCAGCACCGGGATCCTGTTGATCGCACTCGCGTTCATGCTGCTGGTGGCGGCGGTGAACTTCCGAGGCGTCAGCGAGAGCGTGATGACCAATGTGGTCCTCACCATCGTCGAGCTCTCCGGTCTCCTGCTGATCATCTTCGTCGGTCTCTATGCCATGACCCAGGGCAACGCCGACTTCTCCCGGACGGTGGTCTTCGACTCACCCGAGGACAAGTCGCTGTTCATTCTGGTCTCGACCGGGACGGCGCTGGCGTTCTTCGCGATGGTCGGCTTCGAGGACTCGGTCAACATGGCCGAGGAGTGCAAGGACCCGGGGCGTGATTTCCCGAAGATGATGCTCACCGGGCTGGGGATCACCGGCATCATCTACGTCCTTGTCGCCATCACCGCGGTGGCCCTCGTCCCCGTCGGAGATCTCACCGATCCGGACAAGGCAAGTGCGTTGACCCAGGTGGTCGCGGCAGGAGCGCCGTCGATGCCGTTCGACCGGATCTTCCCCTTCATCGGGATGTTCGCCGTGGCGAACTCGGCGCTGATCAACATGCTGATGGCCAGCCGCCTGCTCTACGGGATGGCCAACCAGGGTGTCCTGCCCAGACCCTTGGGCAAGGTGCACCCGGTGCGGCGTACTCCTTGGGTCTCGATCATCTTCACGACCACCGTCGCGTTCGCGCTGATCATCTACGTGGTGCTGGCCAGCGGCAGCACCGCCGGGGCGAACACGATCTCCCTGCTCGGGGGGACCACGGCGCTGCTCCTGCTTGCTGTGTTCACCGTCGTGAACATCGCGCTCATTGTGCTGCGGAACAAGGACACGGTGGCCCACAACCACTTCCGGGCACCGCGGGTCACCCCCTACATCGGCGCAATCACCTGCGCCTACCTGGTCGGGCCGTGGGCACGGACGGACGACCAGATGGAGCAGTACGAGATCGCCGCGCTCCTGCTCGGCCTGGGTGTGCTCCTGTGGCTGGCGACCTGGTTCTTCGGGCGCAAGACTGCCTCGATCCCGGAGTTCACCGGCGAGGAGTGAGCGGACTTCGGGGCCGGCTCCCCGACGACGTAGTCTTGACCCGTGATTCCCGACCTCGCAGCCCTGCACGCCCAGGGTGCAGCCCAGCAGCCGTCGTACCCCGATCCTGCGGCGGTGGACACTGCCGTGGCCCGGTTGCGCACGGTCCCACCGCTGGTCTTCGCGGGGGAGTGTGATGACCTCAAGGAGAAGCTCGCCGCGGTGAGCCGTGGGGAGGCGTTCCTGCTCCAGGGCGGCGACTGCGCCGAGACGTTCGCAGGGGCGACCGCGGACAACGTGCGCAACAAGTTGCGGGTGCTGCTTCAGATGGCCGTCGTGCTCACCTACGCCGGCTCCGTGCCGGTGGTGAAACTCGGACGCCTGGCGGGGCAGTACGCCAAGCCGAGATCTTCGGACACCGAGACTCGCGAAACTGCTGACGGGCCCCTCACGCTGCCGGCCTATCGCGGTGAC
>JAKDNC010000082.1 GCA_030452025.1 Nocardioides sp.
CGGTCCCTGTTTCGCTGTCGCGGGTTGGGGCGACCTCACGAGGTCGGGTTCCGCCTCTCGGCCGGTGTCGCGCGTCGCGGGTTGGCCTGCTCGCGGATCAGCTGTTCGAGGCCGTCGACGGCAGCGCCGAGCTGGTCCTCGGCCGTGATCTCATCGGGGCCCACCCCGGACACCGGCTGAGGAGTCAGATCCGCCAGGTCGCCGACGACCTTCAGGTCGAGCTTGCGGAGCTTCTCGATCTCCTGCTTGCCTCGTTCGTGGACCCACGGCTCGTCCAGTCCCAGAGTCGGCTCCTTGACGTCGCGGGTGGCCAGTCCGCGTTTGGCCAGGCCGTGCTTGATGGTGCGCTGGTAGGCGGTCTTGGTCAGCGGCTCGGTCTTGAGGCGCTCGTTCAGCGCCCGCAGGACGAACGCCGAGGCAGCGCCGATGGAGGGGTTGCGCCGCACCGACAGGTCGAAGTCGGAGGCGTCTATGCCGACGGTCTGGACGAAGCGGTCCCAGAGCAGACTCGAGGGCTGCCCGGACGGAGGGACCGTGATCAACCAGAAATGATCCTTGCCGAACATGTCGGACCAGCGGCGAGCCATGTTGCCGATGCCCTGGTGCTTCCAGAACCAGTGTGCGGCCCTGGACTTCTCCCGGTCTCCCAACCGCACCTCCTCCACGAAGCCCGGCCACGTGTCGACGGCGTAGTTCTGCACCGACTCCTGCCACATCGCCGGGATGGTGCGGGCGAGGTCGCGGACGGTGAGGATCACGTCGATCCGTGTGTGTGGGAAGGAGTCCATGATCAGCTTGATCTTGCGTCGGGCGCGGGTGCCGAGGAACTCCATCGAGATGATGGCCGTGCCCTCAATGGCGTCGACTTCCTTGACCAGCCTGTTCCAGGGGCCGTCCTCGGCCAGTGGCTCCTGGCCGTCGGCGCCGTGCTCGGTGAGGTCCAGGACGGCCAGCACCTGGGCACGCCAGTTCTTGCCGGCGAAGTAGTAGCCCTGGGCCGCGAGTGCCTCGCGGTTCGCGGCCAGGACGTTCTGGATGAAACTCGTGCCGGACTTCATCGCCCCGATGTGCAGGATCAGGCGCTCAGCCATGCGGTCCCCATGTGCTTTCTGAGGTGGTGGAGTGGATGCAAGGAGAAGATACGCCACGCCCGGTCCCTCTGCCGGACGACAGTCCAATTTTAGGCTCACCTAACTTCGATCCTGCTACGATCATCGTCGTGGGGAAGAAGTCCAAGAAGAAGCCGAAGAGCGAGTGCTGCGCGTCCAAGCCGAGGTGCAAGCGCTGCCCCATCCAGATGCTCAAGGACGGCAAGCTTCCTCCCGGCTACACAGTGAAGAAGCGAAAGCTGATCAAGGCGAAGGATATCGCCGCCTGAGCCCTGACCCAGACGCAACCACTGGTGAAATCAGATGCCGGGACAATGCAACCGGGCAGCGCCCGAATTCGTCTCCCCTTCGTGACGGTCCGACCCACGGACCCGGAACAAGGAGGAATCTCGTGAAGAAGGCATTGCTCGCGCTCGGGGTCGCTGCAACGTTCAGCACAGTCCTCACCCAGTCGGCACAGGCCGCCCCCGCCGCCCAGGCGGCCTCCGCTGCGTCGGCACGGTCGGGCGGCTGGAAGCTGATGTCGACCGGCGCCGACGTCGATGGCGACGGCCGGCCGGACGGGATCCTGTTGCGGAAGAAGTCAGCGCAGGTGTGCCAAATCAAGGTCGCGCTCGCCACTGGCCGCGAGGTCACCCGCTCGACCCGGTCCGCAGACAACCCGTGCAGGTGGCACGGCGCCGCGACCTTCGACCCCGTCAAGGGCGCAGAGATCAGCGTGGCGACCGTCTTCGGCGCCCACTCGGCGTTTCACACCCTCTTGACCATGCGCAACCACAAGCTGGTCGTGGAGAAGGCTCCGAGACGGGTCCGCTGGGTCGTGGACAGCTCTGTGATGTTCTCTGAGGGCATCGTCCGCACCCACAACAATGCCGGCAAGCTACGTGTGGTCCATCACTCCTATGCCCGTGAGAACAACCACAGGTGGAGCGGCACGCGTGAGGTGCTCGCCTGGCGCGGCGGCTCGTGGAAGGTCGTCACCCGGGCGCATGCGAATGTGAAGCCGCGCTTGGCCAAGAAGCGGGCCGGCTGGCATGTGGCTGGCTTGCCGCGCTGGTCCTGATCGCCGGCAGGTGGCCCAACAAGGCTGCCTGATCCGTGTGTGTCGGGCAGACTCGGACCATGACGCGTGTGATCGTGGTCGGGGCAGGAGTCGTCGGGCTCGCCTGCGCGGTGCGGCTGCTCGAGAGTGGCCACCGGGTAGATGTGCTCGCTCGGGACCTGCCGCTGGAGACGACCAGTTCGGTGGCCGCGGCCTTCTGGTACCCCTACCGGGCGTTCCCCCAGGAGCGGGTGACGGCCTGGGCGGCCACGGCGTACGCCGAGTTCGTCGGGCTGGCAGGGGAGGAGCACTCCGGTGTCCGGATGGTCACCGGCACGGAGTACCTGCACCGTCGACAGCCTGATCCGTGGTGGATCTCCGCGGTCCCGTCACTGGCCCGGGAGAGCGCGCTGCCCGACGGCTACGCCGACGGATGGTCGTTCACGACGCCGATCATCGAGATGCCGATCTACCTCGGTTGGCTCATTGAACGCATCGAAGCACTCGGCGGCACGATCACCCGGCTCAACTTGTCGGCGCTCCCGACCGGATCCTGTCCGGTGGTCAACTGCGCCGGTCTGGGGGCGCGGTTTCTCGGGAGCGACAAGTCCGTGGTCCCGGTCAGTGGCCAGACGGTGCTGGTCGAGCAGGTGGGACTTGCCCGCTGGAGCCTCGACGAGAGCGGACCGACGTACGTCGTGCCGCGCAGCTGCGACATCGTCATCGGCGGCACTGCGGACGAGGGCGAATGGAACCGGACTCCGTCACCGGAGGCTGCCCGCGCGATCCTGGATCGGGCGACTCGGCTGGTTCCCGCGCTCGAAGGAGCCAAGGTGCTTCGCCACAAGGTGGGCCTGCGCCCGGTGCGCCCTGCCGTGCGCGTGGAGCGGGTGGGCGACGTCGTCCACTGCTACGGCCACGGGGGCGCGGGAGTCACACTCTCGTGGGGCGCAGCCGACGAGGTGGTCCGGCTCCTTGAGCGTGACTGAGGCTCAGGAACGCGAGCGTTCCCTGTCCCGACGCTGACTCAGCAGCCAGACGACGCCGGAACCGGCGAGCAGTCCCGCGACCAGTCCTGGCAGGCCCGCCTTGTCGCCCCAGAAATGGAGGGCAACGAAGCCACAGACTGCGGCGAAGACCATCACACAGGTGGCGCCGACCATCCGGAACCGGGCCTCGGAGACGAACTCCGACATCAGCGTGGGCCCGGGCGCTTCGCCCCCGGGGCGGGGGTTGGCCGGTAGCAGTGTCGCCTCGACGACTGCTGATGGGTTCAGGGGGCCGTAGATGTGCGGGTACGACTCGTCGCCGACCTCATCCTCCTGCCAGGGCGAGGTGAGCTTGTCGGTGTCGATGGTCAGCAACACCAGCCGGCTGCGGGTCTCGCCGTAGTAGCGGGCGTGGACATCAGTCCACTGGTCCTCGCGAGCAGCGTGGATGAAGCCTTCCTCGTCAAGGGTCCGGCCCAAGGTGGAGTGGGCATAGGACCCGGCCAGCTTGGCTGCGTCCCAGCGGGCCTTCTCGGCGATGTGGAAGATCTGCATTAGCAGATCATGTCAGGTGCCGGGTGTGTCGTGCCGTTCGGACGGCGCCGACTCGGGCGGCCCCGGGGGCAGGCGTCGCAGTGGAGGTCAGAAGAGACGTTCCTCGGCGTCGTCCATGCCGCGCAATGCGTCGTAGTCGATCGTGGCGCAGGTGATCCCGCGGTCTGTGGCGAGCACCTTCGCCTGCGGCTTGATCTCCTGGGCCGCGAAGATGCCGCGGACCGGCTTGAGCAGCGGGTCGCGGTTGAGGAGCTCGAGATAGCGCGTGAGCTGCTCGACCCCGTCGATCTCACCTCGACGCTTGATCTCCACTGCGACGGACCTTCCTTCGGCGTCACGGCACATCAGGTCGACCGGACCGATTGCCGTGGGGAACTCGCGGCGGACCAGGGCCAGGCCATCCGCGAGGGTCGCCGGGTGCTCGGCGAGCAGCTCCTGGAGGTGCTTCTCGACGCCGTCCTTCTGCAGGCCCGGATCGATCCCCAGATCGTGCTGGCTGTCGGAGTGGATCTCCTCGATCAGGATGCGGAGAGTGTCGGCCGGCCCCTTGGACGTGGCCTTGGCGGTGACGGTCCACTCGACCTGGCCGTCGTCGGCGACCCCCTCCTTGACGGTGCAGGGAGGCGACATCCAGTTCAGCGGCTTGTAGGAGCCACCGTCGCTGTGCACGAGCACCGACCCGTCGGCCTTGATCATCAGGACACGGGTGGCCATCGGGAGGTGCGCCGTCAGGCGTCCCGCATAGTCAACCTGGCAGCGCGCAACGACGAGTCTCACGGCAGGTGAGGCTACCTGCCCGTGGCGTGCTGGCGGACACCACGTACGTCGACCCGGTCGGCGGTGCGGGGCAAGGGTGCGCCGTATCACTGAGTGAACGGACTATTACTCGCCGGTAGAACGTGCCACCATTCCGGACATGACTGACACCGCAGCCACGAACGAGCAGATCCGCAACGAGCTCGTGCTCCCGTACCTCAACCACGCCGTGCGCATGTACGAGACGTCGTACGCCACCCGGGCCGACATCGACGCGGCCATGCGCTTCGGCTGTGGCTACCCCAAGGGACCGCTCAGCACGCTCGACGAGCTCGGCCTGGACAGGGTGCGCGATCTGCTCGCCGCGCGGTTCGCCGAGACAGGGGACGACCTGCACAAGCCCGCCGACCTGCTCGAAAAGCTGATCGCGGACGGTCGCACCGGTGCCGCCGCGGGCCGCGGCTTCTACCGGTACGAGAGCGGCGAGGCCGTCGCGGACGAGGAATCCCCCTCGGCCGACGATGCCGCGCGGCTGCGCCACGAGATCCTCAAGGTCGGCGTGGTCGGCACCGGCACGATGGCCTCGGGCATCGTCGAGGTCTTCGCAAAGAGCGGGTATGACGTCGTCTACGTCGGTCGCAGCGAGGAGAAGGCTGCGTCAGTCGAGGCCCGGATCACCAAGTCGCTGGACAAGGCCATCTCGAAGGGGAAGCTCGACGAGGCCGGTCGTGACGAGGTGCTGGATCACCTGACGGCGGCCACCACCCGTGATGCTTTGGGCGACGTCGACATCGTCGTCGAGGCGATCGCCGAGGACCTAGCCGTCAAGACCGAGCTGTTCGGGGACCTTGACCGGATCTGCAAGCCTGGCGCCATTCTGGCCACCACCACCTCTTCGCTGCCGATCACCGAGTGCGCCAAGGCCACCTCGCGGCCTGAGTCGGTCATCGGCATGCACTTCTTCAACCCGGCCCCGATCATGAAGCTGGTCGAGGTCGTCACCACCGAGCAGACCAGCCCCGAGGTCGACGAGACCGTCAAGGCGCTGTGCTCGAGCATCGGCAAGGTCGCCGTGTCGTGCTCCGATCGCGCAGGCTTCATCGTCAATGCATTGCTCTTCCCCTACCTGAACGACGCCGTGAAGGTGGTCGACGAGGGTCGCGCCGAGGTTGAGACCATTGACGAGGCGATCAAGGAGCAGGCCGGCTTCCCGATGGGCCCCTTCGCCCTGCTCGACGTGGTCGGCAACGATGTGTCGCTGGCGATCCAGCGCGAGCTGCTCGCGGAATTCAAGGAGCCGGGCCTCACGCCGGCTGCTGGTCTGGAGAAGGCCGTCGCTGCGGGAAACCTGGGGCGCAAGAGTGGCAGGGGCTTCCACGACTACCACTGATCGTGCGATGGCCGTCGGCTGAACCGGGTGTGGAGCGCCCCCTTGGGCAGCACGGTCCAGGGGCCGCCCGCCCGGGTGGGCACGCGTCTGCGGTGCACTGATTCGTACCAGGCGCCCGCGGCCCGCAGCGTGAACCGTGTGCCGTCGCGCTCCAGCCCGACACCGATGATCTCCGCACCGAGCACCGCGAAGCCGCTGACCGTTGCGACGAAGGGCATCCATTCATCGCGGGCGACCCTGACGCTGAAGGACAGGCGGGTGATGGGGGAGACGTGCCACCCGCGCGCGACCTGTCGAAGGAGATGGTCGTCGCACTCGCGTTCGGCGATGGCCCCGCAGTCCTTTATCCGGGCGATGAAGGTGCCACGCGTCATGAGGGTGGGCAGGGTGTCGCCGACCAGCGGGGCCGACAAGAGGGCGTGCACCCGAGCCCGCTCGTAGAGGACTGAACCGCGGACGCGCTGGCCCGTGCCAGCCACACCGGCCAGCAGGGCACGTCGCGCAGGCTCCCTCGTAACCCCCATCTGCGCCAGGATCGCCGCGGCTTCGCGACCGCTGACGAGCGGGTCGGGGTGGTCTCCTGTCGCTTCCGAGGTTGCCATGGAGACAAGGTAGGCCCGATCTCCGACAGTGGCGCGCGGCGAGGACCGGCGCGGACCGGGCCCCGGGTGGATTCTCGCTGCACTGAAGCATCTCCGGCCCTGTGCGTTCTCGGCCGGTTGGCCTCGAGTGTTCCAACCACTCGCAGCCAACTGGCCGAGGTCGTAGAGGAGCAGGAAGAGGCAGGCGAGGCGGAACTCGTCTCTCGCGAGAGGCAGATGGGGCGCCGGGTGCGATCAGTCGGGCGCACTCCCAGTCGGGTCGCTGGCCAGGGCCTCTGCTTGGTGTCTCTGCTTGGTGTCTCGATGCAGGTCGCGCAGCAGGGCGATCTCCGCGCCGTGATGGATGAGCTCGCGGTTGATGTGCAGGACCAGGGTCGCCATGCTCCGATCGGCGAATGGGCCCTCGGCAGGGCCACACGGCCTTGCCAGCGCGTCCCGGTCGAGAGTGCGGACCCCTGCGATCCAGTGGGCGTACTCCTCGTCCACTTGGGCCAGTGCTTCCGCGGCGGTGCCAGCGTAGTCGAAACCAGAGTAGTCCGTAGGTGCCCGATCGAAGTGGGAGGCGTTGCGCACGGCCAGCACGCCGACAATGATGTGACCCAGTCGCCAGGCAATCGTCGTGAACGGGGCCGGACTTGGCTCGGGAAACGCGAAGTCGATCGTGAAGTCTCCGGACCCGGCCCGCACAGCCGCGGTTCCGGTGCCGCGAGGCCTGACGCTCCAGCCTGGGACCGGTTCCCAGAAGTACTCCGTGTCGGTCAGTCCATCGAGTCGTGGCCGCAACTGGCGGGTCCAGTGCCAGTCGATCTGCTCGGCCACTGCTTCGGCGTCAACGGGCTCAGTCACGGACATAACCCCTCGCCACGGTTCTGGCCAAGATGCCCAAGGTCGCCTTGATGGCCGGCTCCTGGACCACCGGGAAGATCCCGGCCTCTCGCCACTTGGGGTGGATGTCGGACCAGTCGTAGTACGACGTGACCAGCGTGCCCCCGTCGACCGGCTCCAGCCGATAGCCGAAGACGTGCCCGATCTGTGGCCGGACCCTGCCCAGGATCTGCCAGGCGACCTCCCGATCCTGCTCCCAGGTCACGATCTGGACCGTGACGTCGTACTCGCCCATGTCGAAGTCGCCGAGGGCCTCACGGTCCATGTGCACGGTGAACGAGTCACCGACAGCTCGCACTGGCTCGCCCTCGGCGTCCTGCAGCATGCCGGTGGCATCGATCGCCACGTGGCCCTGTGGGTCGCAGAGCACTGCGAAGACTTCTTCAGGGGCAGCGGGAACCGTGCGGTCGACCTCGATGCGCTCACTCATTCCATTTCATCCTCTCGCCTCCCGACGCCCACCATGCCGCATGTGGAGGGCGGCTGGGAAGATGGCTCCGTGAGCACCAACGACCTGCACGTGACCGAGCTGGGGGACCATGGGCCGCGGGTGGCCTTCTTCCACGGACTCTTCGGCCAGGGGAAGAACTGGACCCAGATCGGAAAGGTGCTCGCCGCCGACCACCGGGTCATGTTGGTGGACATGCCCAACCACGGCCGCTCCGCATGGACCGACCGCATCGACTACCTCGACCTCGCCGATCGGGTCGCGAGTCTCTTCGACCCGATCGACCCGGCGGTCGTGGTCGGGCACTCCATGGGCGGCAAGATTGCCATGGCGATGACGCTGCGCCATCGCGAGCTGGTGGAGCGGCTGGCCGTGGTCGACATCTCCCCGGTGGCCACTCGCCAGGAGAGCGAGTTCGCCGGGTACGTCAAGGCCATGCAGGGGCTCGACCTCGACGGTCTCGAACGCCGGGCCGACGCCGATGAGCAGCTGGCGTCCGCCGTTGCGAACAAGACCGTTCGGAGCTTCCTCCTGCAGAACCTCCGCCACGAGCGGAGCGGGTGGCGCTGGCAGCCCAACCTTGAGGTCCTGGGGCGGGACCTCGAGGCGCTCGGGGACTGGCCTGCCGAGCTCGCCGATGCAGCGCCGTACGACGGCAAGGTGCTCTGGGTTGCCGGGGCCGACTCCGGCTACGTCAAGGAGGAGTACGCCGGGGCGATGGAGCGGCTCTTCCCGCGCGTCCAGCGGGTGACGATCAAGAAAGCCGGACACTGGGTGCACTCGGAGCAGCCGGAGATCTTCAGGTCCGTGCTGCAGCGGTTCCTGGCCGCCACCTGAGTCAGCTTCCGCGTCGGGCGCGGTAGTGCGCGACGGCGACCCGGTTGCCGCAGGCGGTCGAGCAGAACTTCCGCGACCGGTTGCGTGACAGGTCGAGCACGACTCCGTCGCAGGCCTGACCGGCACACACACCCAGTCGGGACATCTCGTCGGCGCGGATCAGCTCGATCATCGCCATCGCGGTCTCGACCGCCATCCGGGTGGGCAGGGCGGCCTCGGGATCGACGGCGTGGACGTGCCAGTCCCAACAGTTGTGACGCACCAAGCGGGGGACCGCGCCGGCTTGGGCGAGCATCCGGTTGACGATCTCCGCGGCGTCGTCGCGCTCGCCGGTCAGCATCTCCCGCAGCTCGTGCCTCAGTTGCCGCACCTCCTCCAGCTCGGACATGTCGCCATCGCGACGTCCCGTGTACTCGAACTCCGTGTAGAAGTCGTCCAGATCGGCGATCGTGACCAGGGTGTCGGGGTCTGAGGCCGAGTTGACCAGCCTGACCGCCGCGGTCAGTGACACCTCCGTGTCATGAGCAAACAGCATGTTGACACATTACCAAATCGAAAAGTACCGTCATGTGTCATGACCACGTTGACTCATGACGCGACGCCGGTTGCGGCCTCCCGCTTCGGAGTCGGTCTCGTCTTCGCGCTGGTCTCGGCCGCGTCTTTCGGGCTCTCTGGCGCCCTCGCGCGGGGGCTCCTCGATGCCGGCTGGACGGCCGGCGCCGCGGTGACCGTCCGCGTCTCGATTGCGGCGTTCGTGCTCGCCGTGCCCTCGGCGTTGGCGCTCCGCTCGCGGTGGGCGATGTTGCGGAGCAACGCCTCGACCCTCCTGGTCTACGGTGTCGCTGCCGTGGCGGGCTGCCAGTTGTGCTACTTCTACGCGGTCGAACACATGCAGGTGGGGCTGGCCCTGCTGATCGAGTACACCGCGCCGGTTGCGGTGGTGGTCTGGCTGTGGCTGCGACACGGTCACCGGCCTGGCCGACTGACGCTGGTCGGTGCCTTCGTCTCCGCAGTCGGGCTGATCCTGGTGCTCGACGTCTTCTCGGGCGCCCAAGTCAGCGTTGTGGGCGTGCTGTGGGCCCTGGGGGCGATGGTCGGGGTCACCTTCTACTTCGTGATCTCCGCCGACGAGGACAACGGGTTGCCGCCGATGGTGTTGGCCGGGGGAGGGCTCGTCATCGCCTCACTCGTCCTGACTGCGGCCGGCACCGTGGGGATCCTGCCGATGGCGGTGAGCTCAGCCGACGTGTCCTACCGCGGCACCGTCGTGCCCTGGTGGGTCCCCGTCCTCGGC
>JAKDNC010000793.1 GCA_030452025.1 Nocardioides sp.
CGTACCTGCACGACCCGCCGGGGCGCCTCAACGGTCGCTCCGGGAAGGTCGTCCCCAGCGGCACCGACATCATCCGGCCGATGGGCCAGCGCAAGATCCCCGGTGAGGCCGACCCGACGTTCGGGGCCAGCCAGCGCCTCGACATCGAGGCCGAGCTCGGGTTCGTCATCGGCAGCGCAACTCCGCCGGGAAGCAGCGTTGCTGTCAAGGACTTCGCGGCCCACACGTTCGGCGTGGTGGGGCTCAACGACTGGTCTGCCCGCGACATCCAGGCCTGGGAGAACGTCCCCCTCGGGCCGTTCCTCGCGAAGTCGTTCGCCACCACGATCTCGGTCTGGGTCACCCCGCTCGAGGCGCTGGGCGCCGCGTGGATCGATCTCCCGGGGCAGGACCCGACACCGTTGCCCTATCTGACCACCGAGGGGCCGTCCGGTCTCGACATCGACGTCGAGGTGGCGCTGAACGGCCACGTGATCAGCCGGCCGCCGTACTCCGCGATGTATTGGAGCCCGGCCCAGATGCTGGCCCACATGACCGTCAACGGTGCTCACGTGCGCACCGGCGACCTGTGGGGCTCGGGCACCGTCTCCGGCCCGGAGCCTGCACAACGCGGCTCGCTCCTCGAGCTCAGCTGGGGGTGGCAGGAGCCGTTCGACGTCGGCGGCGATCAGCGCACCGCGCTGGAGGACGACGACGAGGTCACCCTGCGCTACACCGCGCCGGGCACCGGTGGCGGCCGGATCGCCCTCGGCGAGGTGACCGGCCGGATCGTTCCCGCCATCGCTCCTCCAGTCACTCCCCCAGCGTCGTCCTGACGGCGTAGAGCTCGGGGAAGAACGTCAGCTCCAGCGCGCGCTTGAGGAACGGCGCACCGCTCGACCCGCCGGTGCCCGTCTTCATCCCGATGATCCGCTCGACGGTCTTGAGGTGACGGAAGCGCCAGGTCTGGAAGTTGTCCTCGAGGTCGACCAGCTCCTCGCAGGTCTCGTACGCCGCCCAGTTCGCCTCGGCGTCGGCGTAGATCTCTGCGAGGACGGGAACCAGGTCATCGCGGAACGTCCAGGCCTCGGTGACGTCACGATCGAGGATGTCGGCCGGGATCGGATAGCCCTGGCGGGCCAGGTAGCGCAGGAACTCGTCGTAGAGCGACGGCGCCTCGAGAGCCGTGCGCACGACGTCCTGCGCGGCCGGATCGGAGTCGAAGACGCTGAGCATTCCGGCATTCTTGTTGCCGAGGGTGAACTCGACGGCGCGGTACTGCCAAGACTGAAAACCGCTGGAGTTGCCCAGCGTGCCGCGGAACTCGGCGTACTCGCTGGGGGTCAGCGTGGCCAGCACAGACCACTGCTCGGTGAGCGTCTTCTGGATGTGCTTGACCCGGGCGACGCACTTCAGGGCTGGGGCGAGCTCGTCCGCGCGGAGCAGGGCGCAGGCCTGCTCCAGCTCGTGCAGGACCAGCTTGAGCCAAAGCTCGGTGGTCTGGTGCTGGATGATGAACAGCAGCTCGTCGTGGTGCTCGGGCTCGCTGACCGGTCGTTGCGCGGAGAGCAGGGTGGGCAGGTCGAGATACCCGCCGTAGCTCATTCGGTCACTGAAGTCGGTGACGACGGTGTCCTCGATCTGGCGGGTGTTCCGGTCGACGCCGGGGATGTGCTGGGTCATGTGACTCCTTCCGCCCGACACGTTAACGGGCCGGGCGGCACATGCATTCACTTGTCAGCGGAAGGCGGCCAACCCGGTGAGGCTTTGACCGATGACCAGCTGGTGCACCTCGGAGGTTCCTTCGTAGGTGAGCACCGACTCGAGGTTGT
>JAKDNC010000794.1 GCA_030452025.1 Nocardioides sp.
CGTCGAGGAACCCGCGGCGACGGTCCTCGTCGCGGCAGGATACGACGGGATGGCCGAGGCGGCCGATGCCGTCCCGGGCCTGCTCGGCCAGCCGGGGATGACTGCCTGCGAGGGCCTCGACGCCCGCATCGTCGACGTCGTCCTCACCTCCGGGAATCCGGTCCCCGAGCTGCCGCGAGGCAGTGGCTGGCTCTTCGTCGAGGTCCGTGCGGACAGCCTCGCCGAGGCGGAGTCCCGGGCCCGCGCCGTTGTCGATCGCGCCGGTGCCCCGGCTCACCGGGTGGTCACCGACCGGGCCGAGCAGAAGGCGCTGTGGCGGATCCGCGAGGACGGTGCCGGGCTCGCGGCCCGCAGCCTGCAGCGGCCGGCGTACTCCGGCTGGGAGGACGCGGCGGTTCCTCCCGAGCACCTCGGCGCCTGGCTCCGCGACTTCGACGCGCTGCTCACCGAGCACCGGCTCGACGGGGTGCCCTACGGACACTTCGGCGACGGCTGCGTCCACGTCCGGATCGACTTCGAGTTCGACGACGGGGGAGCCCGCTTCCGTGAGTTCCTCACCGAGGCGGCCATCACGCTGAAGAAGTACGGCGGGTCGCTCTCCGGCGAGCACGGCGACGGCCGGGCCCGCTCCGAGCTGTTGCCACTGATGTACGACGACCGGTCCCTGCAGCTCTTCGCCGCCGCGAAGCAGATCTGCGATCCGGCGAACCTGCTCAACCCCGGAGTCGTGGTCGACCCGGCCGCGATGGACGCGGACCTGCGTCCGACACGCCCGCTGAACGAGCCACGCACGATGCTCCGGCTGGTCCACGACGGTGGCTCGCTGGGGGCTGCAGTCCATCGTTGCACCGGCGTCGGGAAGTGCGTGGCCGACAACTCTGCCGGCGGAGGAGTGATGTGCCCGTCGTGGACCGCCACCCGGGACGAGAAGGACTCCACCCGTGGCCGTGCCAGGGTCCTGCAGGAGGCGCTGGACGGGTCGCTGGTGGACGGTTTGGCCGATCCCGCGGTCCACGAGGCGCTCGATCTCTGCCTGTCCTGCAAGGGCTGCGCCCGGGACTGCCCGACCGGTGTCGACATGGCGACCTACAAGTCCGAGGTGCTCCACCAGACGTGGGCTGGCCGGTGGCGTCCGCGCAGCCACTACACGCTCGGGAGGCTCCCGCGGTGGGCGCGCCTGGCCGGCCGGTCCGGACTCGTAGGGACACTCAACAGGTCGCTGAAGTTCGCGCCGCTCGCGCGGGTCACTCGCGCGCTGGCCGGGATGGACCAGCGTCGCGGCATCCCCGAGCTCGCCCCGGTCGCGTTCCGGCGTGGCGCCCGCCTCAACCGTCGCGCGGGTCGGATCCGGCGGGACGCACCGGATGTCTGGCTCTGGGCCGATTCGTTCACCGACTCCTTCTCGCCGGCCTCCGGGCGGGCTGCGGTCGCTCTGCTCGAGGCAGCCGGACTGCGGGTCCGCGTGATCGACGAGGTCGCCTGCTGCGGACTCACCTGGATCACCACCGGCCAACTGGACAAGGCTCGTGCGATCGTCGGCCGGGCCGTGGCGACCCTGCACCCCTACGTGGCCTCAGGGGTGCCGGTGATCGGGCTGGAGCCCTCCTGTCTGGCCTCCCTGCGCTCGGACGCGGTCGAGCTCCTCGAGGATCCACGCGCGGCCGAGGTGGCGAGCGGGATGCGCAGCCTCGCCGAGTTCCTGATCGACCTGCCGGACTGGACACCGCCGGACCTGACCGGTGTCGAGATCGTCGCCCAGCCGCACTGCCACCACACCGCGGTCCTCGGCTGGGAGAGCGACGAGGCGCTG
>JAKDNC010000795.1 GCA_030452025.1 Nocardioides sp.
GCCCGCGCCGACGTCGGAGCCGGCGTCGGGCTCGGTGAGCACCATCGTGGTCAGCCAGCCGCGGTCGATGATGTGCTGGGCGATCAGCTTGTCGCGCTCGTTGCCGTTTCGGTGGACGACGCTCGCGAACGCCGGGCCGGCGCCGTACATCCAGATCGGGGCGTTGGCCCCGAGCACCATCTCGCCGATCGCCCAGGTCAGGCTCGAGGGGGCGGGGGTGCCGCCGGCTCCGACGTCGGCGCGGGCCGCACCAAGGCCACTCAGAACGACGACGGCTCGTGGAACATCGCCGGCGTCAAGCGCTTCATCACCTCCGCCGAGGGCGACCTGTCCGAGAACATCATGCACCTCGTGCTGGCTCGCCCCGAGGGTGTCGAGGGCGCCGGCGGCCCGGGCACCAAGGGCCTTTCGCTCTTCCTGGTCCCGAAGTTCAACTTCGACCTCGAGACCGGCGAGCTGACCGGCGAGCGCAACGGCGCCTACGTCACCAACGTCGAGCACAAGATGGGCATCAAGGTGTCCAACACCTGCGAGCTCACCTTCGGCGACCCCCAGGTCGGCGGCGGCGAGCCTGCCAAGGGCTGGCTGCTCGGCGAGGTTCACAACGGCATCGCCCAGATGTTCCAGGTCATCGAGAACGCCCGCATGATGGTCGGCACCAAGGCCATCGCGACCCTCTCGACGGGCTACCTCAACGCGCTCGAGTATGCCAAGGAGCGCGTCCAGGGTGCCGACCTGAGCCAGGCCGCGGACAAGACTGCGCCCCGCGTCACGATCACCCACCACCCCGACGTACGCCGCTCGCTGCTCACGCAGAAGGCGTTCGCCGAGGGCATGCGCGCCCTGGTGCTCTACACCGCGTCCTACCAGGACCGCGTGATGCTGGCCGAAGCCGCGGGCGAGGCCGACACCAAGGAAGCCAAGCTCGCCGCCGCGGTCAACGACCTGCTGCTCCCGATCGTCAAGGGCTATGGCTCGGAGCGCTCCTGGGTCCTGCTCGGCACCGAGTCGCTGCAGACCCTCGGGGGCTCCGGCTTCCTGCAGGAGTACCCGATCGAGCAGTACGTCCGCGACGCCAAGATCGACACGCTCTACGAAGGCACCACCGCCATCCAGGGCCAGGACTTCTTCTTCCGGAAGATCGTCAAGGACCAGGGCCGCGCGCTGGGCCACCTCGCCTCCGAGATCGAGACCTTCGTCAAGGACGAGGGTGCCTCCGGCGGCCGTCTCAAGGTCGAGCGCGAACTGCTCGCCAAGGGCCTCGAGGACGCCAACGCCATGGTCGGCACGATGATCAACGACCTCATGTCGGCCGACAGCTCGGGCGACGGAGACATCCGCAACATCTACAAGGTCGGCCTCAACACCAGCCGCCTGCTGATGGCCCTCGGGGACGTCGTCACCGGCTGGCTCCTGCTCCGCGGCGCCGAGGTCGCGCTGAAGAAGCTGGACGAGGTGACCGGGCTTTCGGAGAAGGACCGCCTCTTCTACGAGGGCAAGGTCGCGGCGGCCCAGTTCTTCGCGCAGAACAACCTGCCGAAGCTGAGCGCCGAGCGCTACCTCACCGAGCACGTCGATCTCTCGGTCATGGACCTCGACGAGGGTTCCTTCTGATCGACTGATCACCCCCGAGGGGCCGCTGCGGACACCGTCCGTGGCGGCCCTTCTGCATGGGGAGCCCGAACTGATGCCGTGGAACCAAGGATGGGTCACTAGGATCGACTCAGCCCCCGGACCCCTCAGTGAGGCCCCCGCTTGCTCGCGCTCGTTCTCGCCCACTTCGCTATCGCAGCGCTGTCCCCTGCCCTGG
>JAKDNC010000796.1 GCA_030452025.1 Nocardioides sp.
AGCACCACTTCCCCGCACCTCCAACGCGCACCTCCAACCCGCACCCCCAACGCCGTGGCGTCGGGGATGTTCGGGCAATGCAGCCCTGGACCAGCAGGCACGACGGGCAATTGGGAGCCGCGAGGGTGCGGCGTAGAGTAACCGGCGTGACGCAAGCACCTGCCGACCAGAAGTCCAGCACTCCCGCTCCCGAGGGCCGCAAACTGCTTCGCCTCGAGGTGCGCAACTCGGAGACCCCGATCGAGCGCAAGCCGGAGTGGATCAAGACCAAGGCCAAGATGGGCCCCGAGTACAACGAGCTGATGAAGCTCGTGAAGTCCGAGGGCCTGCACACGGTGTGTCAGGAGGCCGGTTGTCCCAACATCTTCGAATGCTGGGAGGACCGCGAGGCCACCTTCCTCATCGGCGGTGACCAGTGCACCCGTCGCTGCGACTTCTGCCAGATCGACACCGGCAAGCCCCTGCCACTGGATCGCGACGAGCCGCGCCGCGTCGCGGAGTCCGTGCAGAAGATGCAGCTGCGCTACGCCACCATCACCGGTGTCGCCCGCGACGACCTGCCCGACGGCGGCGCTTGGTTGTATGCCGAGGCCGTCCGGGCGATTCACGAGCTCAACCCCGACACCGGGGTGGAGAACCTGATCCCTGACTTCAACGGGAAGCCGGACCTGCTCCAGGAGGTCTTCGAGTCCCGCCCCGAGGTGCTGGCCCACAACGTCGAGACGGTGCCGCGGATCTTCAAGCGGATCCGCCCCGCGTTCCGCTACGACCGCTCCCTTGACGTCCTCACCCAGGCCCGTGAATTCGGGCTGGTCACCAAGTCCAACCTGATCCTCGGGATGGGCGAGACCCGTGAAGAGGTCAGCCAGGCGATGCGTGACCTGCACGAGGCCGGGTGCGAGCTGCTGACGATCACCCAGTACCTTCGTCCCTCGCCGCGCCACCACCCGGTGGAGCGGTGGGTCAAACCCCAGGAGTTCGTCGAGATGTCCGCCGAGGCGGAGGAGATCGGGTTCTCCGGGGTTCTCTCCGGTCCGCTGGTGAGGTCGTCCTACCGTGCCGGCCGCCTGTACCGTCAGGCGCTGGAGAACCGCGAGGCCGCTTCGGCCTCGACTCGCTGAGCCTTCCCCCGCCCGTCCTGTTCAAGCAGTTCTGATCGATAAGGCACCGAAGATGTCCACCCCTGCAGCACCTGAGAAGACCGGCCGCCTGAAGCAGCTCGTCCAGACCTACAAGATGGCCAGAAAGTCCGATCGCACGATCGGGCTGTGGATGATTGGTTCCTTCTTGGTCGGCGCCCTGGTCGGCTTCGGCCTCTTCTGGCTTCTGCCCGGCTCAGGCACGCTCGGGATCGTGATGAGTGTGGTCGGCGCGCTGCTGCTCGGCCTGCTGTTCATGATGATCATCTTCGGTCGACGCGCCCAGCGCGCGGCGTACAAGCAGATGGACGGCCAGAAGGGCGCCGCCGCGTCCGCGCTGCAGATGCTGCGCCGCGGCTGGAAGGTCGAGCCGGTGGTGGGCTTCAACAAGCAGCAGGACGTCGTCCACCGCGTGGTCGGCCCTCCCGGCATCGTTCTGGTCGCCGAGGGGACGCCGACTCGCGTGAAGCAACTGCTCACCACCGAGCGCCGCAAGCACGAGCGGGTGACCTCCGAGACTCCCATCCACGAGGTCATCTGTGGTGACAACGAGGGCGAGGTCCCGCTGCCGAAACTGGTCAAGCACGTCACGAAGCTCGGCAAGAACATCAAGCCGGCCGAGATGACCGACCTGCTCTATCGTCTCAAGGCCATCGACGCGCACCG
>JAKDNC010000083.1 GCA_030452025.1 Nocardioides sp.
GACGCGCCCGGTCCGGGGCCCGCGGCCAGGGCTGAGGAGCCCGAGAGGATCCTCGACTGGCTGGAGTCGGAGAGCGTCCGTCTCGTCGACGTCGACGGCGAATGGAGCTGCCCGATCGGCGGCGCCCGCCGCCACCTGGCGATCCACGACGCCGTCAACGAGTCCCGCAAGTCGCTGACACCCTTCGACGAGCGGCGCGACCTGGCAACGGTCCACCAACCCGCGCGGTGACCCCACCTCCGCCACCCGAAGTGGCAGGAGCCACACCCGCTAAGGTGGAGCGGTGATCACCGCCATCGTTTTCGTCAAAGCCGAAGTCGACCGCATCCCCGAGGTGGCCGAAGGAATCGCCGCCCTGGACGGCGTGAGTGAGGTCTACTCAGTCACCGGCCAGATCGACCTGATCGCCCTGGTCCGCGTCCGCAACCACGACGACGTGGCGGCCGTGGTCGCCGACCGCCTGAACAAGGTCGACGGCGTCCTGTCCACCGAGACCCACATCGCGTTCCGGGCCTACTCCCAACACGACCTCGAGTCGGCCTTCTCCCTCGGCCTGGATTGACCACGCGTCGCGTCGGTCTCGAACTCTCAGCTGACCGCGGCACACGCCTTCACCCAGCGCTCCAGAGCCGCCTTGGCCGCACCGGAGTCGAGAGCTTCCGTGGCCCGCTGCATGCCCGAGGCCACGTCGGCAAGGACGTCGCCGGTCATTCCCTGATGGATGGCCAGAGCAGCTCCGGCGTTGAGCACGACGGCGTCCCGGACCGGGCCGGTCTCACCGTCGAGCAACCGCAGGATCACCCGGGCGTTGTAATCGGTGTCCCCGCCACGCAGGTCTTCAGCGCTCGCGAGCCGCAGACCGAGGTCGCGCGGATCCAGGGAGGACTTCTGCGTCGAGCCATCCCGGACGCTCCACACAGTCGACGTGGTGGTCGTGGTCAGCTCGTCGAGCCCGTCGTCGCCCCGGAAGACCATCGCGTCGGCCCCCCGCTTGGCGAAGACCCCGGCGAGCACCGGCGCCTTGGACAGATCAGCACAGCCGATCGCCTGGGCGGCCGGCCTGACCGGGTTGGCCAAAGGTCCGAAGAGGTTGAAGAAGGTCGCGATGCCGAGCTCACGCCGTGCCGGCCCCGCATGGCGCAGCGCGGGGTGGAAGATCGGAGCGAAGCAGAAGGTGATCCCGGCTCGCTCCGCCACGGCCGTGACCCCGTCCGGATCCAGGTCGAGTCGCACGCCCAACGCCTCGAGGACATCGGCAGAGCCGGACTTCGAGGACGCCGAACGGTTGCCGTGCTTGACCACGAGCGCTCCGGCGCCGGCGGCGACGATGACCGACATCGAAGAGATGTTCACCGAGAACGACCGATCCCCACCGGTGCCGACGATGTCGAGGGCGCGACCCGGGATCGAGAGCGGCGTGGCCTTCTCGAACATCGCGTCCACCAGCGCGGTGATCTCCTCGACGGTTTCACCTTTGCTTCGCATCGCGACGGCGAAGCCGGCGATCTGGGACGGTGTTGCCTGACCGGAAAGGATCTCGCCCATCGCCCACCTGGCGGCCTCGGAGGTCAGGTCCTCACCCGCGACGACACCGTTGAGAACATCTGCCCAGCTGTGCGTCGCGAGGCTCATGTGGCAGGCACGCGCGAGCGCAGCAACGACACCACTGACTCGGCGAGATGGATCGGGTCGATCGGGTGCGGGACCGCACCGTCGGCGCGTGACCATGTCGCCAGCCACGCGTCCTGCGGACGGCCAGTGAGGACCAGCAGCGGCGGGCATTCGAAGATCTCGTCCTTGAGCTGCTTGGCGATGCCCATGCCGCCGGCGGGAGCAGCCTCACCGTCCAGGATGGCCAGCGCGATCTCGCCGGAATCCATCTGCTGGATCACGACCGGCTCGGTGGCGACCTCGACGTACTGCAACTCGGGCAGATCGGGGTGCGGACGACGGCCGAGGGCAAGGATGACCTGCTGCCTCGTGTTGACGTCGTCGCTGTAGACGAGAACCTTCAGCGGGGAGCGCGTGGTGTCGGTCACGGTTCGATGGTATCTGTGTTGGCTGCTCTCTGGGCACGGGCCTCTTCTCGATCCAGCCGGCGATCCTCCCGACGCGCCTCCGCGATGGAGGATCGGACCCACTGTGCGAAGAGCACTCCGAAGAAGACCAGCGCGATCAGGTCACCCGAGGACCACAGGATCGCCCCCGCCACATGTTGGTCCTCGGCGGCCCCGGGCAGCCAGGCGCCCATCGGCCCGTCGTGCAGTTCCTCGTAGTAGTCGCCCCCGATCAGCGTCTGCTGGTCCATGATCGTGATCCCGAGGAACGCGTGGAACGGCAGCGTCAGGAAGATCAGCATCAGCCGGAACGGGTAGCTGACCCGCCCCGGCACCGGGTCGACGCCCATCAGGGGCCAGAAGAAGAGCGCTCCGACCACCACCAGGTGCACGTGCATCAGCTCGTGGATGTACGTCGAGGCCAGCGACGCGTCGTACCAACTGGTGAAGTAGAGCGCCCACGGCGAGAGCACGTAGAGCGCGAAGGTCAGCGGAGGAAATGACAGCACCGCGGCGATCCGCGAGTGCAGGCACGCCAGCAGCCAGCGGCGAGGTCCCCTGGTCGACGTGCCGGGCAACGTCCGCAGCGCCAGCGTCACCGGGGCTCCCAGAGCCAGGAACAGAGGCACCCACATCGACAGGATCATGTGCTGGACCATGTGCACGCTGAGCAGTGTCGTGTCGTAGGTCGAGATCCCCGACGCGGTCGCGAAGAAGAAACCGCCCATTCCCGCGACGACGAACGCCAGCGTCCGCCCGATCGGCCACGAGTCACCCCGACGATGGAGGGCATAGACCCCAACAAGGTACAACCCGACCACCCAGACGCCCGCGATGAACAGGAAGGGGTCCATCGACCATGCCGAGAAGGCCGTGCCGAAGGTGAATTTCGGAAGGTCCGGGTCAACGGTGAGGGGCGCAATCAGGCGGGAAAACAGCACGGTGTGAAGTTTATGACGCCCCACATCAGGGGGTCGGGGTGCCCTCAGTCTCGATAGGCGCCATAATGATGCGCGTGGCGACTGCAACCTTGATTCCGGCGTCCCGTCTTCACGGGCATCATGACCGTCCCAGCATGGTCAGTGTGGGAACGATCATCTGGCTCTCGAGCGAGCTGATGTTCTTTGCTGCACTGTTCGCTTGCTACTTCACGATCCGGGCCCAGAGCCCGGACCTGTGGGCCAACGAGACCGAACTACTCAACGTCCCCTTCTCCTCCGCGAACACCACGGTCCTCGTGCTGTCGTCGGTGACCTGCCAGCTCGGTGTCTTCGCCGCCGAACGGGGCAAGGTCGGCCGGAGCGGGTCGGTGTTCAACGTCGCGGGCTGGGGCCTGCGCGAGTGGTTCATCCTGACCTTCATCATGGGGTCGGTCTTCATCGGTGGACAGTCCTTCGAGTACGCCGAGCTCATCCACGAGGGCCTGACCATCCCCGCCAACGCCTACGGGTCGGTCTTCTACCTCACGACCGGCTTCCACGGGATCCACGTGACCGGTGGTCTCATCGCCTTCCTGTTCGTCCTCGGACGCACATACATGGCGCGAAGGTTCACCCACGAACAAGCGGTCAGTGCCATCGTCGTGTCCTACTACTGGCACTTCGTCGATGTCGTCTGGATCGCACTGTTCGCGACCATTTACCTGATCAAGTAGCACCGGACAAGGACTGATTTCGTGCGTCTCCTGAATCGCTCCGCCGGCCGCGTCTCGCGGCTGCGCCGCGGACCACTCGCGGGCCTGCTGGTCCTGCTTCTCGGGCTCATGTTCACCGGAGCCCTGTATTCCGCCTTCACCCCGGCCCAGGCCGAGAAGGCGTCCAAGTCCGACGACGAGCTGATCCAGGAGGGTCGCCAGCTCTTCCTGGTCGGCTGCTCCTTCTGCCACGGACAGAACGGTGAGGGCATCACCAGCCAGAACGGCCAGTACGGCCCGTCGCTGGTCGGTGTCGGTGCTGCTTCGGTCGACTTCCAGGTCGGCACAGGCCGCATGCCGATGCAGCAGCCCGGCCAGCAAGCAGCCACCAAGGACCAGGCCTACAGCCAGGACGAGGTCGACGCCCTCGCGGCGTACGTCGCCTCGCTGGGCCCCGGCCCGTCGATCCCGGACAAGGCCGAGTACTCCCTCGACAACCTCTCGGAGGACGAACAGCGTGAAGCTGTGGTCCGCGGTGGTCAGCTGTTCCTGACCAACTGCACCGCTTGCCACAACTTCGACGGTTCCGGTGGCGCCATGCCGGAAGGCAAGACGGCACCCTCGCTCAAGAACACCTCCGACAAGCACATCTACGAGGCCATGCTCACCGGCCCCCAGCAGATGGACGTCTTCTCCAACGGCAACATCGCGCCGGAGGACAAGGCTGCGATCATCGCCTACCTCAACTCGATCGAGGACAACGCCGGCTACGGCGGCTTCAGCCTCGGCGGCCTCGGCCCGGTGAGTGAAGGTATGTTTGCGTGGATCCTGGGCATCGGCGGGCTGGTGGGCTTCGCCTACTGGATCGCCGCGCACTCCACACGCTCCGAGAAGACCGAACACCCTGAGGGGACCGACGCGTGACCGACCACCACGACAACCTGCCGGCTCCCGTCGACGAGCCGATCGCGAATCCGGGCCTCCCGGCTCACGAGCCGCGCCCGACCGACGTCGACAAGGTGGCGGAGAAGCGCGCCGAACGCCAGGTCGCGACCTTCTTCTTCCTCTCGATGGCCTGTGCCGTCCTGTTCGTCGTCGCCTACTACGGCATCTCGTTGACCGAGGAGTCCGGCGACAACACGACGTTCGCCGGTCTCGGCGCCTCCCACGTCGCTCTCGGTGTGACCCTGGGCCTGGCCCTGATGTTCATCGGCATCGGCATCATCCAGTGGGCCCGCAAGCTCATGGCTGACGTCGAGATCGCCGAGATGCGCCACCCGGTCGCCTCCTCCGCCGCGGACCGTGTCGAGACGCTCGCGGCCCTCAACGACGGCCTCGAGGAGTCCGGCATCGCCCGTCGCCCGCTGGTGCGCAACAGCCTCCTGGGGGCCGTGGGCTTCGTCGGCATCCCACTGATCGTCAGCTTCACTGATCTCGGCCCGGTCGCCACGCCCACCGTGCGTCGCAACACGCTGGAGAAGACGGTCTGGAAGGAAGGCACCCGCGTCGTGCGCGACGTGACCGGCACCCCGATCAAGGTCGAGGACCTTGAGATCGGCGACTTGATGAACTGTGAGCCCGAGGGCCTGGTCCCGGTCCACTCCGAGGAGGACGAACGTGAAGGCGTTGAATACCTTGAAGGCGCCGAGCTCCAGAGCGCCAAGGCCAAGGCTGCGCTGATCCTCCTCCGGATGGAGCCCAAGGACCAGACCTTCTCCGAGCGTTCGCCCGAGAACTGGTCCATCCACGGGATCGTGGCCTACTCCAAGATCTGCACCCACGTCGGATGCCCGATCTCACTGAACGAACAGCAGAGTCACCACCTCCTCTGCCCCTGCCACCAGTCGACCTTCGACCTCGCCGATGGCGGCCGGGTCGTGTTCGGCCCCGCTGCTCGCCCGCTCCCCCAGCTGCCCCTCACGGTCGAGGATGGCTACCTGGTGGCGCAGAGCGACTTCAGGGAACCTGTCGGCCCGAGCTACTGGGAGCGTGACTCGAAGTGAGCACCGAATCTGTCGCCACGACGAACGGCAAGACTGCCGCGACGGCGAAGAAGCAGGGCAAGGGCGCGAAGGTCGTCGGTTGGGCCGATGATCGCCTCGGGCTCGCCACTGTCGCGAAGAAGAACATCCGGAAGATCTTCCCGGACCACTGGTCCTTCATGCTCGGCGAGATCGCTCTCTGGAGCTTCGTCGTACTCCTGATCACCGGCGTGTTCCTGACCTTCTGGTTCAAGCCCTCCATGGGCGAGATCCAATACATGGGTTCCTACGAACAACTCAAGGGCGTCCACATGTCCGAGGCGATGGCCTCGACGCTGGACATCTCCTTCGACGTCCGCGGCGGCCTGCTGATGCGCCAGATGCACCACTGGGCGGCGATGCTCTTCATCGCCGCGATGCTGGTGCACATGGCTCGCGTCTTCCTCACCGGAGCCTTCCGCAAGCCGCGTGAGGTCAACTGGCTGATCGGTGGCCTCCTGATCCTCCTCGGCATCGTCGAAGGATTCGCGGGCTACTCACTGCCCGACGACCTGCTCTCCGGCACGGGTCTGCGCATCGCCCAAGGCATGATGCAAGCCACCCCGGTGGTCGGCACCTACATGTCGTTCTTCCTCTTCGGCGGAGAGTTCCCCGGCGAGATAATCATTCCGCGCCTCTACATGATCCACATCTTGTTGGTCCCGGCGCTGATCTTGGCGCTGATCGGCGCCCACATGCTGCTGCTCGTCTACCACAAGCACACGCAGTGGCCCGGCCCCGGACGCACGGAGGAGAATGTCGTCGGTTTCCCGATGCTCCCCGTCTACGCGGCCAAGGCCGGCGGCTTCTTCTTCATCGTCTTCGGCATGACCGCCCTGATGGGTGCCCTGATGACGATCAACCCGGTGTGGAAGTACGGCCCCTACAACCCGTCCCAGGTGACCGCAGGTTCCCAACCCGACTGGTACATGGGTATCGCCGAAGGCATGCTGCGCATCATGCCCGGGTGGGAGACTCATCTGTGGGGCCTGACGTTGTCGTGGAACGTATTCATCCCGGGTCTCATGATGCCGGTGGTTCTGCTCGGACTGGTCCTCGCTTGGCCGTTCCTCGAGGCGTGGGTGACCGGCGACAGGCGGGAGCACCACCTGCTGCAGCGTCCACGCGAGGCTCCCTCCCGCACGGCGTTCCTGGTCGCCATGATGACCCTCTACGGGCTCCTCTGGGCTGCTGGCGGCAACGACGTCCTTGCCGTCCTGTTCCACCTGAACCTCAACCACATCACCTACTTCATGCGAATCGGCGTGTTCGTCATCCCGGTGATCGTGTTCTTCTTCGTCCGTCGCTGGTGCATCTCGCTCCAGCGCCACGACAACGAGATGCTCACCCACGGATACGAGTCCGGTGTCATCAACCGGTCCCCGGAGGGTGGGTACTCCGAGCGTCACCTCCCCCTCAGCCCCGACCACGCCTACCGCCTCACGGCGGGTGACCGGGTCAAGGCGATCGAGGAGAGCGACGCTGCGGACGCCAACGGTGTCCGCGGGAAGGGCAACACCCGTCGGGCCAAGCTCTCCCAGGCGCTCTACGGTCACGACGTGGACGCACCGACCGCCGAGGAGATCGAGGATGGTCGTCGCCACCTCGAGCACGACCTGGATCATGATGACCACCACTCGGCCGACGGCCACCAGTACGACGGTCGTCACGAGGTCGAGGGCGAGAGCCTCCGCGGTCACTGAGCCTGTTGACGAGGGACCCGGGGAGAGATGCTTGCACCTCTCCCCGGGT
Source organism: Nocardioides sp. (assembly GCA_030452025.1). Taxonomy (GTDB): domain Bacteria; phylum Actinomycetota; class Actinomycetes; order Propionibacteriales; family Nocardioidaceae; genus Nocardioides. The sequence continues at coordinate 7,464 of JAKDNC010000083.1, forward strand.
CCCTCAGTCATTTCCCCTGATCCGGCCCACCCATGCACGGAATCCCCTCGACCCGACGCACGCGTACATCAGGGGTGTTGATCGGCGTGTGGAGAACCATCCCTCAGCGCGCCAGCCCACCGTGACTCCTCCGCGGCAACGCTGACCAGCGTTGCTTCACCCACGCCAGCGGCGGGCACGGACGACGCCGTCCTGTGGGCGTTTCTCGACGCCCGGATGAGTCCGCGCTCACGCGCCTGGACGTGGCTGGACGATCGATCGATGAATCGACCCGAGCCAATCGACCCGAGCCAATCGACCCGAGTCGGGCCCAGCCACACGCCGGTCAGCGGTGCAGGGCCGAGCCCTTCGCGTACGCCCGGAAGGACTCGTTCCAGTCGCCGTACCCGTTGTCGAGGGTCATCTGGCGGTCAGTGCCGGTGAACTCGACTACGTCACCGCGCTTGCTCACTCCATAGAGCCACCCGGCGTTCTCGGTGCTCAACCCGGTGCACCCGTGGGAGACGTTGGCATAACCCTGCGATCCGGTCGACCACGGAGCTGCGTGGATGAACTCACCACTGTTGGTCACCCGCATCGCGTACTCCACGTCGTCGAGGTCATAGCCTTCCGCGGCGTCGGGGTCGATGCCGATGGTCTCGGAGTTCATCCGCTTGGTGCGGAACTTCTCCATGATGACCTTCACCCCGCTCCGGGTGGTGAAGCCGGGCTTGCCCGTGGTGGTCGGCATGGTCCGCGCCAGCTTGCCGTTGACGTAGGTCTTCATCTGGTGGGTCTGTGCGTTGACCTTCGAGACCACAGAGTCGCCGACATGGAAGTCGACGGAGCGTGACTCCTGGCCGTAGATGCCGTTACCAGCCGGAATGCTGTTCACGTCGACATCGACCTTCACGTCCGTGCCGGGCTTCCAGTACGACGCAGGGCGGTAGCGCACCTCGGTTTCGCTCATCCAGTGCCACGACCCCTTCTGCTGGGGGGTGCTGGAGACCGACATGTGCTTCTCGATCGACTTCTGGTCGGTCACCGGGACGTCGAAGTGCACGATCACAGGCATGCCGACGCCCACGGTCTCACCGTCCAGCGGCGCCACCGAGGCATAGGTCTGCTCGTCCAGCGTCAGATCCGCGGTGGAGAACTTCACCACCGAGCGTTGGGCACTTCCGTCGGCGGACTCGGCCACGGTCTTGAGCGTGTAGGCCGTCCCGGGTTCGAGGCGCTGACCCGCGCTCCAGGTGGTCTGGTCACCGTTCAAGGACCCGGTGAGCTTGACGCCGTCGGTGCCGGTCGCCACCACCTTGGTGAGGGTGCCGTCCGAGGCGTTCACCTTGATCACCTTGGTGATCGGAACGTTCTGCGCTCCCCTGCCCACATTCGGGGACACGGAGACCTGGGCGACTGCGTCGTCGGCCTTCACGTCCGCGTTCTTCTCCTCAGGGGATGAGGTGGTGGCGTTGCACGACGTCAGGACACCGGTCAGCAGCACGGCGGCCGACAGCGCGACAAGGGTGCGCGGACCGCGCGAGGGTGAGCGGAGTGCGGACATGTTTCTGAATCTCCCCGTGACGTATGGATACAAGTGCCACAAACGAGCCTACCCGCCCGAGAGCCAGGATCCAGAAACGCGAGACCCGCCAAGCAGGTGAGCGATGTCACCTGCGACGGGCCTCGCGACCGGGTCAGATCGGATTCAATTCAGTGGGCGTGCTCACCGCGGTAGTACTCGAAGACCCACCCGATGGTGGTCAGCACGCCGAAGGCGAACCCGATGATCACCAACCACCAGCCGATCACGATCCCGAAGGTGATCAGGGCGAACGTGAGGCTGCACCACAGCGGCCACCAGGAGTAGGGCGGGAAGAAACCGAGCTCCCCCGCGCCGTCGGCGATCTCGGCGTCCTTGAGGTCCTCGGGGCGAGGCTCCATCTTCGACGCATGGAACCCGAGGTAGCCAGCAACCATGGCAACGAGGAGCGCGCACATCGTCAGGGCGGTGGCGCCTGTCGGGTCACCGGCGATGAACCAGTACGACGGCGCGACCAGGGCGAAGAAGATCGTCGTGATGACGAAGATCCATGCTTCCGACTTCATCAGGCCTCGTCCTCCGGGTTCTCGTTGCGCTCGTCGAGCATCTCCTGTCGGCCGTCCAGGGAGGGCGTGTCGGACACTCGGACCCCCTGCAGCTCGGCGTCGTTGTCGTACATCTCCAACGCCGCGACCTCCGGGTGGTGGAGGTCGAAGGCCGGGGACTCCGAACGAATTCGAGGAATCGTGTGGAAGTTGTGTCGTGGCGGCGGCGAGCTGGTCGCCCACTCCAAGGAGCGGCCCCAACCCCACGGGTCGT
>JAKDNC010000084.1 GCA_030452025.1 Nocardioides sp.
CCTCGGGGGCCGGGGGCCCGCTCGAGGAGTACGACGCGTGCGCCGGACCGGGCCGCCTCGAGGGCGGCGCAACCGCCGGCGATCCCGAAGCCGACCACCACCACGTCGAAGGCCTCGGTGTTCTCGTCCAGCTCGGTGGCGTCGATGACCTCGGGGAGTGTGGTTCCGTCCATGGTCAGAGGCTAGGCGAAAACTAGAACAAGTTCCATATTTATGGACCGATAGGCTGAGCCGCAGATCCGCCATCCGGCCCACGGCCCACGGCCCAGCGAGGTGACCTTGTCGTTCGACGCCCACCAGCTCGATCATTTTCTGCTGCTGGGTTCGCTCGTCACCTTCTTGGCCATTCTGGCCGTGCGGCTCTCGACGAGAGCCGGCCTCCCGTCGCTGATGATCTACCTCCTGATGGGGGTCGTCCTGGGCGACGTCGGGGTCGGGATCGATTTCCACGACGCCGCGATGGCGCACGCCCTCGGGTTCGGAGCCCTCGTGCTGATCCTCTCCGAGGGTGGTATCAGCACCAAGTGGAGCGAGATCCGGCCGCTGATCGGGCTGGGTTCCTCCCTGGCCACGATCGGCGTGACGGTCAGCGTCGCGCTGATGGCGGTGGGCGCACACTTCCTTCTCGGCCTGCCCTGGGAGTTGGCCATCCTGCTCGGCGCGGTCTGCTCACCGACCGATGCGGCGGCGGTGTTCTCCGTGCTCCGGGTGGTGCCCCTGCCCCGTCGGATCACTGGCGCCCTCGAGGCCGAGTCCGGGCTCAACGACGCCCCGACCGTCGTCCTGGTCGTCCTGGTCTCCAGCGGTGCCCTCGTCGAGGACTCCGTGGCCTCGATCGTCGCGACCATCGTCTTCGAGCTGGTGGTCGGTGTCCTGGTCGGTCTCGCCATCGGCTTCGGCGGCGCATGGGTCATGCGCCGGGCCGCTCTCCCCTCGTCGGGTCTCTACCCCCTCTCCATCCTGTGCCTGACGATCGGTGCCTACGCCACCGGTTCGGCCATCCACGCCTCCGGCTTCGCAGCCGTCTACGTCTCTGCCCTGGTCCTCGGTAACGCTGACCTGCCGCACAGAGCGGCCACCAAGTCGTTCGCCGAGGGGATCGGCTGGATGGCCCAGATCGGGCTCTTCGTGATGCTCGGGCTGCTGCTTGCTCCGGAACGGATCTCCCTCGACGTCGTCGGGCTCGCCGTGGTCGCCGGCCTCCTGCTCACCTTCGTCGCCCGCCCGATCTCCGTGCTGATCAGCTCCGTCGTGATGCCGATGGGCTGGCGGGACCTCACCTTCATCTCGTGGGCGGGACTGCGTGGAGCGGTGCCGATCGTCCTGACCACGATCCCGTTGGCTGCCGGCGTCGAGGATGCCGACCTGGTCTTCGACATCGTCTTCGTGATGGTGGTGATCTACACCCTGCTCACCGGTCCGACCCTGCCGCTGATGGCCAGGTGGCTTGGCGTCGCCGAGACCTCCGAGCCGCGCGACCTCGAGGTCGAGGCGGCTCCACTCGAACGGATCGCAGCCGACCTGCTCCAGATCACGATCAGCCCCGACTCCCGCATGCACGGCGTCGAGGTCGGCGAGCTCCGGCTCCCGCACGGGGTCTCGGTGGCGCTGGTCATCCGAGAGGGCGAGTCACGGGTGCCGGAGCGGCGTACGGTCCTGCGGCGCGGCGACGAGCTGCTGGTCGTCACGCCGCGCAAACTGCGGAACCGGACCGACCAGCGGCTGCGTGCGGTCTCCAGGGGCGGTCGCCTCGCCCAGTGGCTGGGGCGGGACCCCCAGCAGCCTCGGGAGGAGGTGGAGTAGCGCTCTGCGCTACTCCAGGGGCGGGCTGCAGATGGTGACGTCGGTGCCAGCCTTGACCGCCTTCGGTGCATTGGCGTTGAGCTTGTTGAACCCGTTGCCGAGCACGATGACGACTCCGGGGCCGAGCGTGTCCTTGTCCGGGACGATCTTGGTGCCGCGACCGAGCTGACGGCGGACCAGGCGTACGGCGGGGTCCTTGGCGTCGTCAGCCCAGATCTGTGCGGACCTGACCTTGGTGCCCTTGGGGGCGTTCCCGCTGTCCCCGCGACCGAAGCCGCGTTCGATGAGCTGGGTCATGGTCTTGCTCGCGGCGCCCGAGGACGACCCGGCGTTGTAGACACTGACAGCCACGTCACCCACCCGCACCTTGTCGCCGGCGGAGAAGTCGCGGGCCTCGCAGGCTGGCTCCTCGGCCGCGGTCAGCTCCGGGAAGTCAGCGGTCACCGCCTTGAGGCCGAAGACCAGCCCGATCACGCAGAGCACGGCCAGCACACTGAGCGTCATGGTCGACGTCTTGCGCCGGTCGTCCATCAGCCCTCCATCACGTAGACACGGGCGTGGAGCACGTTGCGTTGCTGGAGTGCGGCGCGGAGAGCGCGATGCAGCCCGTCCTCCAGGTAGAGCTCCTGGCGCCAGAAGACGACGTGGGCGAACAGGTCGCCGTAGAAGGTGCCGTCCTCATCTAGGAGCGAGGCGAGTTGGAGGGTGTCCTTGGTGGTGATCAGCTCATCAAGGCGCACCTGACTCGGCGACACCTGGGCCCAGGACTTCGAGTTGAGCCCGTGGTCGGGATAGGGACGGCCGTCCCCGACGCGCTTGAAGATCACGCCGCGACTATAACGAGGTGCCCTGATGGCGGACGAAGTGGCGGACGAACGTCGGTCCGGGGGAGAATCGCGACATGCCCGACACCGGACACCTGTTCGCCTTCACGATCGCCTCGCTCCTGTTCATCCAGGTGCCGGGGCCGAGCCTGCTGTTCACCATCGGGCGAGCGCTCACCGTGGGCCGCCGCGACGCCCTGCTCTCGGTGGTCGGCAACGCCCTCGGCTTGTTGGCCCAGGTCACTGCCGTCGCGCTCGGGATCGGCGCCCTGGTCTCGGCGTCGGCGACGGCCTACACCCTGCTCAAGCTGGTCGGCGCCCTCTATGTCATCCATCTCGGCATCCAGGCCATCCGGCACCGCAAGGACGCCCGACTCGCGATGGAGGGACCGCTGGAGGCCAAGCCCGCCTCGACATGGAAGTCACTGCGGGTCGGGTTCCTCGTCGGATCCACCAATCCCAAGACGATCGTGTTCTTCGCCGCGTTCCTGCCGCAGTTCGCCTCCGGCGCCGCGCCGGGAGCCCCTCAGCTGCTCCTGCTCGGCCTGGTCTTCGGGATCCTCGCGGTCGCCTCCGACAGCTGCTGGGCGCTGGCTGCCGGAAGGGCCCGGGACTGGTTCGCCCGCGAGCCGAAGCGGCTCGACGGCCTCGGGGCTGCCGGTGGCGTGATGATGGTCGGGCTCGGGGCGACCCTGGCGACCACTGGTGCGGCCAGTCACTGAACGCGTTCAGACCGTCGGCTCGGTCCAGGCCAGCTGGACGACCTCGACTCCGCGATCACGGGTGATCAGTCGCCCACGCCCCGGTGGCGCCGGGACCGGACGCAGGTTGCCGAGCAGGCCTCCCTCGTCGGGGCTGCCGGAGAGCAACAGGCCGGGCATGGCCAAGTCGCGGATCGTCTGGATCAGCGGGTCGTACATCGCCCTCGACGCGCCACCGGAGCGGCGAGTGACGATGAGGTGCAACCCCACGTCCTTGGCCTGTGCCAGCAGCGGCACCAGGGCGTGCATCGGGGATCCGGCCTGAGTGGCGACCAGGTCGTAGTCGTCGACCAGGACGTAGGCATCCGCACCGGTCCACCACGAGCGGCTGCGCAGCTGGTCCGGGGTGACGTCGGGACCGGGTAGCCGGTTGGTGAGGTAGTCGGCCAGGTCCTTCATCGACGGTGTCGCCTGGGTGGCGCTGGTCAGGTAGTCGAGCTGGTATTCCTCCGGGATCTCGCCGAGCAGCGAGCGGCGGTAGTCGACCGCGATGATCTGGGCCTCCTTGGCGGAGCGGGTCCGCACGATCTCCTGCACGGCCAACCGCAACAGCGCGCTCTTGCCGGACTGCCCGTCGCCGAAGGCGAGAAAGTGCGGTTCGGTGTCCGGATCGAAGCCGACCGGACCCAGATCCAGCTCGTTGATCCCCAGCAGCAGCCGGCGGTCCTGCGCGATGTCGCCCGCCTGCTCGCGGACCTCGCCGAGGGTGATCGTGGACGGCAGCAGGCGCAGCTTGGGACCGCGTGGGCCCTTCCAGGCGGACTTGGTCCGCTCGATCAGGCCCTCGACACCGTCGCCGAGCGTGGAGGCCTCCGGGTCAGCGTCGATGCGGGGCAGCGCGGCAAGGAAGTGATGCTTGCCCGCGATGATGCCGCGGCCGGGTCGTCCGGTCGGGACCAGCTGGGCGAACTTGCGGTCGATCTCGGAGTCGAGAGGATCGCCGAGCCGCAGCTCGAGGCGGGTGCCGAAGATGTCACGCATCGACGCCCGGAAGTCGGCCCATCGGCCGCCCGCAACCAGCAGATGCATGCCGAAGGTGAGGCCGCGCTGGGCCAGCGCCTGCAGCTCCATCTCGAGGTCGTCGAAGTCCGAGCGCAGCGTGCTCCAGCCGTCGACGACGAGGAAGACGTCGCCCCACCCGTCGTCGGCCCGGCCTGCGGCGCGCCGGCTGCGGTAGGTCTCGATCGAGTCGATGCCGTTCGCCCGGAAATATTCCTCGCGCCGGTCCACGACCCCCTTGATCTCGGCGACGATGCGGCGTACGACGTCGGGCTCGGACCGGCTGCCGATTCCGGCGACGTGGGGGAGTGAGGACATCGGTGCGAACGTCCCACCGCCGAAGTCGAGGATGAAGAACTGGCTCTCCAGCGGCGTGGTGGTCAGCGCCAGACTGGTCACCATCGTGCGGAGCAGCGTGCTCTTGCCGGTGCGTGGACCGCCGACCACGGATGCGTGCCCGCCGGCACCGGTCAGGCTGATCGTCATCGTGTCGCGGCGTTGCTCGCGGGGGCGGTCGACGATGCCGATCGGGATCGTCATGCTGCCCGTAGCGCGCCAGTGCGGCGAGGTCAGACCGAGCTCGGGGTGCTCGGTCAGGTCCGGCATCAGCTGGTCGAGGGTGTCAGGCACGTCGAGCGGCGGCAGCCACACCTGGTGGGCGGGGATGCCGTGTCCAATCATCCGGTCGACGGCGAGATCGAGCAGTGAGGCCTGTTCGCCCTGCGGCTCCGGCGTCACCTGTTGCTCGGGGATGTCGTCCTCGGAGTGGAGCGAGGCCACCTCGGCGATGGTGAACGGGAGGATGCCGCGCAGGTTGCCGCCCCCGTCGCGGCGTACCCGCTGGCGCCCGGAGGGCGGACCGGAGACGTAGGCGGCCTTGAATCGCACCAGCGTCGACTGGTCGGGCTTGAGGAACCCGAGTCCGGGGACGGCCGGCAACTCATAGGCGTCGGGCACGCCGAGGACGGTTCGCGACTCCATGGCCGAGAAGGTGCGCAGGCCGATCCGGTAGGACAGGTGCGACTCGAGCCCGCGCAGTCGGCCCTCCTCGAGACGCTGGCTGGCCAGGAGCAGGTGCAGACCCAGCGAACGGCCGAGGCGGCCGCTCGCGGCGAAGAGGTCGATGAATTAGGGCTTTGCAGTCAACATCTAGGCGAACTCGTCGACCCCCCTGAACAACGACGGCATCGGTTCCAGGGCAGCACCGTCGCCACCAGCAGCGCGTGCCTTCTCGTAGTCGCGGATCGAGGCGTAGTTCCCGGCCGCGCGCAGCATCTCCTGGCGGCGCACCATCTCGCCCGATAGGGCGTCCTGCATCCGGTCGACGAGGGTGAGCTCCTCGGCGAGGTTGGTGATCACCGCCGAGACGTGCGGCATCTGCGACATCCCGGCGAAGGTCGCACCACCCTTGAAGTCGACCAGAACCATGTTCAGCTGTTCCGGGGAGTGGGTCATCGACAGGCCCAGGACCAGGGTGCGGAGGAACTCCGACTTCCCGGAACCGGTCGCGCCGATCACCAGGCCGTGTGGGCCCATGCCCTGCTGGGCGGACTCCTTGATGTCCAGGTGGACCGGGCTGCCGTTGTCACCGACTCCGAATGGCACCCGGAGCCGGTCGCGGGCCGGGCGGCTCCGCCAGGCGGCGCTGGTGTCGAAGGCGAAGACGTCGCCGAGGCCGAGCAGGTCCATGAAGTCGGTCGGCCCGGTCGCCTCCCTGGTCTCCCTTCCGGCGGGGACGGTGTTGAGTGGGGCCAGGCGCCGTGCGAAGGCCTCGGCGGTGGCCAGGTCCATCTGGTCGGCGAGACCCTTGAGAGAGTCGACCCGCAGGCGGAGCGCGGTGACTGGGGCCAGGCCCAGCTCCGGGGGCAGGTCTTCGAAGTGCAGCCGCAGCCGGCTGGGATCCTCGAGCTCGTCCCACTGCCCGGGGAGGTCGATCAGGGTGACGCCGTGCAGCCCGTCGGGCGGAATGACGTGGTTGCCCGGAGGCAGCCGGCCGCCGTCGATCACCAGGACGATGTGCGGCCGCGCAGGACCCTCGTCGGCGCCGAACCGGGGGCGCTCGCTGAGGTCCGGCGGCAGCATCGAGCCGAGGTCGTCCAGCGACGTGGCGACCATCCGTCGCGGCCCGACGGCGTCACCCTGCTCGGCGCTGAGCGAGTGGGGCAGCCACTTCAGCCAGTCCCACTCCACGAGGTGGTCCTCGCTGGCCAGCACCGCAACGACGACATGCTCGGGACTGTGGAACGCGGCCGCGGAGCAGAGCATCGCCCGGGCCAGGGCGCGGGCGTTGTCCCCCGGTCCGGTCAGCTCGATGCGGTCGAAGGCGCGCAGGTCGATGGAGGCAGGCAGGTTCGGCTGGAGGCGGTGCACGACCAAGAGTCGGTGCAGCGCGGACGCGGATGCCGGGTCGACCTGCTCGACGAGGGCACTCTCCGGCGGGATCAGCTCGAGCGAGAGCGGCTGGGACGAGAGGCCGTAGCGGACGTGGAGAAAGTTGTCGTCGGTCTGGGTGTGCTCCCAGAGCCGGGAACGGTCCTCGGCCAACGCGGGGAGAGCGGACGGAGCCGGGTGGTGCCAGCCGAGCGTGGCGCGCTGCCGGTCGGCGGCGTCGCGAGCGGTCTTGCGGACGCCGGCGAGGTAGCGGAGGTACTCCGTGCGGGAACCGGTGACCTGCTGCTGGCGCTGCTTGCGCTGGCGGTCGACCATGATGACCACGAAGCCGAGGGTGGCGAAGAGGAACATGCCGGCGGCGATCATGCTGCGCCCGCCGGTGGCGCTGCTCATGCTGGACACGACGACGATCGAGCCGACGCTGCCCAACATCGGGATCGCCATCATCAGCGCGTTGCCCGCCCCCTGGTGCGGCTGCAACTCCGGGGGCGCCTGCAGCTCGATCTTGCCAGTGGGCATCTCCGGCGGGTCGAGCCGATGGCCGCTGCGAAGCGTGGTCACGCAATCTCCCGTGGGTGGTCTGACTTCCGGATCGATCCTAAGGGTTGGCGCAGGGGGCGAACACCACCTCTGCGGCGTACTACTCTTCCCTGCAGCAGTCGAAGGGAGCGTGTCGTGGCGGAGACGACCACACAGGTCACGGGACAGGCAACCGCCCGGTCGGGCGGCGAGTCCGTCGCCGTGACCGTGCACGGTGCCTCCGGTGCCCTCGATCTCCTGGTTCCTCGGGAGGCCTCTGTCGCAGACGTCGCCCGGGAGTACGCCACCTACTGCCACCTTGACTCCGTCCCGGTGTTGCTGACCCGCACGGGGCGCTCCCTCTCGCCGTCGTCGAGCCTGGGCTCTGCCGGCGTCGACACGGGGGCGGTCCTGGTCGCCACCTTCGACCCCACGCCGGCCGCGGCCCCCCGGGAGCGCCATACGCCCTCACGCGGCGAGGGCGGGAGCGGTGTCGGGGCGTCGCTGTGGTTGCTGCTGGCCGGTGCGCTCGTTGTGCTCGCCGCGGTCGTCGGCGCCCGCGCCGGCTCCGCCGCCCTCCACCTCGCCACCGTCGACCTGGTCTTCGCCAGCGCGCTTCTCGCCGTCCTTCCGTTCGGCCGGTTCGTTGACGAGCGCGCGGTGTGCGCGCCGGTCTTCTTCGCCGCCGGGGCCTACGTCGTCGTCTGGCAGCCGGGAGCCACCCAGCTGCCGATCACCGTCGGGATCGCCGGACTGGCGGCCGCGGTTGGCGCCGCCGTCGCCCGGGCCCTCGGCAGCGGCCCGCGGGCCGTGCAGAACGTGTGGATCATCGCCGGGCTGGCCGTCTTCGTCGTGCCGAGCCTGGCCCTGTTGTTCAGCGCGCCGCCGCAGGTGACCTGGGCGATCCTGTTGATGTTCGCCATGCTGGCGGCGCGTTCGGTGCCGGGCATGGCCGTCGACGTGCCCGACCAGATGCTGATCGATCTGGAGAAGCTCGCGATCACCGCTTGGTCCGCCCGGGATCGTCCGCGCGGACGTCGGGGGCGGATGCTCATCGCCCCGGACATGATGGCCGAGCTGCTGGCGCGCGGAGGACACATCGTGAACGCGTCCGCGGCTGCTGTGTTCGTGGTCGTGGCGATCGCCGTGCCAGCCCTGCTCCGGACCGCGGTCTACGACCTGGACCGTCAGGGCGCGAAGTTCCTGATCTTCTTCGTCGGTGCGGCCCTGCTCCTGGCCGGGCGCAGCTATCGGCACGCACCGGCGCGTGCCTTCCTGCGGTGCGCGGGCATCGTCGCGTGGGCCTGGCTCGCCGGCGCGCTGCTGACCGGTGCCTCCGAGGGAGCCGCGCTCTACGCCACCACAGGCGCGCTGCTGCTCGCCGCGGTGATCACCGTGGCGGCCGTGGCCACCGGCCGTGGCTGGCGTTCGGTGTGGTGGGCCCGTCGCGCGGAGATCGCGGAGACCCTCGTCGGAGCCTTCGGGGTCGGGTCGGTCGTGGTCGCCAGCAGCCTCTTCCGCCAAGTGTGGGAGCTGAAGTCCGGGGGCTGACCTGCGGAAACGACCGCCGCCGGTTGCTTGTCCACAGCCCGCGCCGAGCGTCCTTGTGAATGCCCACGAGCGATGTTTGTCTGGTCGCGACGGGGGCGTCCCGTCCTTGGCGACAAGTTCGGAAGTGTTGCCGACGAGCGTCATCTCACGACTCGGGCGGATGGGCCGCTGCGGGGAAAGGAATCAAGCCATGGGCATCAAGAAGTCAGCCGAAGTCCTGGTCGAGTCCGCCAAGGAACTCGACCGGACCTATGTCGACGTGACGACCCGCATCACCAAGATGCGTGGGCAGCTGGACAGCCTGCAGACCCAGTGGGTCGGCCGTGGTGGCGTCGCCTTCCAGGGGACGATCAACCGCTGGCAGACCTCGGCCGACAAGGTCAAGGAGTCCCTCGAGGAGTTCGGCCAGCAGCTCCGCGACGTCGAGGCGAGCTACGGATCCACCGAAGACGTCGTCGAGAAGGCATTCAACAAGTACGAAGGCGGGCTGGGCTGACCGCTCGCCCCAGCCAACCCGAACACCCCACGAACAGTAGGAGAAGCCAATGCCCCAGCTCGGAGACCTGAAGGTCGGATACGAAGCCCTCGACCAGGCTGCCGCCGACATCCTGACCGCCTCGTCGGACCTGGATGACCGCCTCGACCAGCTCGAGCGCTTCATGAACGCCCAGAAGGAACACTGGAGCGGTCAGGACGCCGCGGCCTACGAGGAGGCCCGTCTGAAGTGGAACAAGGCGATGCTCGACATGAACGGCATCCTCCGCGAGGTCGCCCGGTCGGTGAACCTCTCCAAGGAGGAGTACATGGCGGCCGAGCGCAACAACGCCAACCGCTTCCAGCGCTGAGCACCGACCAGATCGGTCGTCGACTGACGGTAGTCTGATGCGCGCGCCCCCCGGCCGGGGGGCGGGCCAGGGTGCCAACCAGTGGGGGACCGGGGGTCGGTTG
>JAKDNC010000797.1 GCA_030452025.1 Nocardioides sp.
CCGACGTTCCCGAAGCTCGGCAGCACCTGGAGTGCGTCGTCGTCGAGGGTGTAGCGCAGCGCCTTCGGGTCGGTGGCTCCGCCTGGGCGTGCGCCTGCTCCCACACTTAGGTGGTACAGGAGCACGTCGGACTCGGTCCAGCTGAACGTCCGGTCGGGGAGCTCGGCGCCGATGGCGATCGCGGTGTCGATGGGCATGTCAGCCCTCCTGGTCTGTGGTCGGCTGGTCGGCGATGTGGTTGGCGGCAATGTAGCCGAACGTGATCGCCGGGCCGATGGTCGCACCGGCGCCGGCGTAGGTCCGTCCCATCACTGCGGACGAGACGTTGCCTGTGGCGTAGAGGCCTTCGATCACCGATCCGTCGGGACGCAGGGCGCGGGCCTGAGGGTCGGTGACGATGCCGCCCTTGGTGCCCAGGTCACCCGGCACGATCTTGACGGCATAGAAAGGCCCCTGGTCGATCACGCCGAGGGATGGGTTCGGGGTGACCTTCGGGTCGCCGTAGTAGCGGTCGTACGCAGAGCTGCCGCGCCCGAAGTCTTCGTCCGTGCCGGATCGGGCGTAGTCGTTGAAGGTCTCGACGGTCTTCTTGAGGGTGTCGACCGGGACGCCGATCTTCTCGGCCAGGCCTTCCAGGCTGGTGCTGGGCACGATCACTCCCTCCTTGAGCCAGCGTCCCGGGAACGGTTGGCGCGGCCCGAGGCCGGCAAAAAGATAGCGGTTGCGGTAGCGCTGGTCGATGATCATCCAGCTGGGGACGTGGCTGACCCCGGTCTTCTCTGCGGAGTCGTACATCGTGTGCACGGCGTCGACGTAGGGGGCGGCCTCATTCCCGAAGCGGTGGCCGGACTGGTTGACGATGATCGAGCCCGGCAGGTTGCGCTCGGCCAGACAGAACCACGGGCCTCTCGGCAGGGGGATTGCCGGGCCCCACCAAGCGTCGTCCATCAGCGCGAGCGCAGCGCCGAGCTTCTCTCCTGCGCGGATGCCGGCCCCGGTGTTGCCGGCTGCCCCGGTGGTCCATTCCGTCCCGATCGGCGCCCGCTGGTGCTTCTTGCGCATCTCGTCGTTGTGCTCGAAACCGCCACAGGCGAGGATCACACCGCGCCGCGCGGTCAGGGTGAGGTCCGTACCGTGGCGAGTCACCACAATGCCGGTGACGCGGCCGTCGGCGACTTCGAGGTCGGTGAGCGGGGCGTCGTACCAGACCGGGATGTCGCGGTCGAGCAGCCCTTTGCGCAGGCCGATCATCATCGCCATGCCCATGCCATACATCCGCTTACCCAGCGCAAGGGTGAGGAGCCTGGCCAGTATCACCTTGAGCATGGTCAGCGGGCCGCGCAGCGTGCGCAACCCCAGCGAGATCTTGCGGAAGTCGGCCTGCGTGACGACCATGCCGGCCGGCGCCTTGGTGTAGGAGGTCGTCAGGTGCTCGAGCTCATCGCCGATGATCTTGCCGTTGATCGGCTTCGGCTCGATGCTGCGGCCGCTGGCCCTGCCACCCGGTGCCTCGGGGTAGTAGTCGCTGTACTGCGGCACCCAGGTGAAGTCGGCCTCGGAGTGGTCCTTGATGAACTGCAGCGCCTCGGGTCCCTTCTCCACGAAGGTGTCGATCCGCTCGCGGTCGACCTCGTCGCCGATGATCGAGTGGAGGTACTCCTTGACCTCCTCGACCGGCTGCTCCTGCCCGGCCCGCTTCAGCGCGTAGTTGTTGGGGATCCAGACCCCACCACCGGACCGGGCGGTGGAACCGCCGAAACTGTCGGTGCTCTCGATCACCAGGGTGTCCAGGCCG
>JAKDNC010000798.1 GCA_030452025.1 Nocardioides sp.
TGCTGGCCGCCGGTGCGTCCTCCCCGGAGACGATGGACTTCGCGCTGAACGACAAGTTCCCCTACGACCACGGAAGGCAGTGCTGCGGCGGCGAGGTGACGGTGCTGCTGGAGATGCTGGACGTGCCGCCGTGCGTGGCGGTGTTCGGGTGCGGGCACGTGGGTCTGGAGTTGGCGCGGATCCTGTCGCGCCATGACCTGGACCTGTGGTTGTGCGACTCGCGCCCCGCACAGCTGACCGAGGCGGAGACCGTGACGCAGGACGCTCCGGCGACGGTGACCACCCGCCTGGCGGTGCTGGGCGAGGCGGTGGTCGACGAGCTGCCGGCCGGCGCACACGTGCTGGTGATGACCCACGACCATGCCGAGGACCTGCACCTGTGCGATGCCGCGCTCGCCCGCGACGACCTGGGTTCGGTGGGCCTGATCGGCTCCTCGGCGAAGTGGGCCAGGTTCCGCTCGAAGCTCGCCGAGGCCGGTCACTCCCCGGAGTCGGTCGCCGCGATCCAGTGCCCCGTAGGGCTGCCTGACCTGGGCGGGAGCCGCCCCGCGGAGATCGCGGTCAGTGTGGCGGCGGACCTGCTCACCCGCCTGCCGTCGCGCTGAGCTGACCCTCCATCCAGTCGCGCAGCACGGCGGCGTGGGTGTGCTCGGTGTCCTTGCCGGCGAAGAGGAGTACGACGTCGCCCTGTGCCAGCGCCTCGCCGATGGCAGCGACGGCGGCTTCTGTATCTGCATCATCGAGTTCGGCGCGGTAGGCGTCACTGAACTCCTCCCAGCCCAGGGTGCCGTCGTGGAAGTCCTTGCGCAGCTGCGTCGACGGGGTGAGTTCCTTCGGCCAGCCGGTGAGCCCGAGGCTGTCCTTCGACACCCCGCGCGGCCAGAGCCGGTCGACCAGGAAACGCGGTGCGTCCCCCTGCACGTCGTAGACCCTGGCTATGTCGATCCTGCCCATCATCCACCATCCTATTCGAACATGCTGTTGACTCGTGTCCGGACCCCAGTGTACACTTCACCGCACAAACGGAAAAGGGGGAACCGGGGACATGACCACCACCGACGAACCAGCCACTGTCGACATCGACGCCCTGCAGCGCCACATCAACATCGTCGAGATGGGCCTGATCATCCACCTGCGTCAACTACCGGCCAGCGAACGCCTCGGCTCAGCACTGGCCCTACGCGGACGCTCACGCAACGACGCCACCCGCTTCGCACACGCAGGCGAACTCGCCGCACGCAACCTCGAACTCTTCTGCGCCGTGGTGACCACCGGCATCCTCGCCGCCGACCACCTCGCCCTGATCCGCCGGATGATCCACGCCCAACTATCCACCGTGCCCAAGGGTCGCCACGACGAGATCACCGCCTGCCTCGACGCGGCAGTCAACACCCACGTCACCCCGTGGCTGCGCGACACCACCCGCCTGGTCACCCTGCGCGAACTCGGCGACCGCGTGCGCGCAGCAATCCTCGATGCCGCACCGGTGCTGGCCGACAATACCGCCCAGGCCCAGGAAGACACCGTCACCCTCAAGCGCCGCGGCAACAAGTTGATCCTCACCGGCGGC
The DNA here is from genome assembly GCA_030452025.1 of Nocardioides sp. Lineage (GTDB taxonomy): Bacteria > Actinomycetota > Actinomycetes > Propionibacteriales > Nocardioidaceae > Nocardioides. The sequence continues at coordinate 1,571 of JAKDNC010000798.1, forward strand.
GACGAGATCACCCTGGCAGCCATCGACGACGAACTCGACAAGAAAGCCCGCGTCATGCTCGCCGACGCCCGCCGTCTTCAGGAAAACCTCCCCGACGACGAACGCTCCGAGCTACCGACCCGCTCACAGCTCAAAGCACAGGTCATGCTCGAACAACTCGGCGACAACCCGAACTCAATGGAAATCCGGGTGCATCTCTACCGCGCGACGATCGACGGGGTGCA
>JAKDNC010000799.1 GCA_030452025.1 Nocardioides sp.
CTGCCAGCCAGCAGCGAGACGCACGCAGAGAGCACCATCAGGACGCGTTCAGGCGAGCAGGAGGTCGAGAACACCTCCGAGTTCGCGATGACCATGACGTCGTCGCCAAGGTGACCACGACCCCCCGGAGCGTCCCGGTCAGCCCTCGGCGATGCTGGCGCGGAGGCTGGCGTGGATGGAGTTGGGCGTGAGCACGCCCAGGAACTTCGGCCCCTGCTTCACGCCCAGCATCATCTTGTCCTCGCGCATCAGCACCGCCAACGCCTCCTCGAGCGTCGACTCGACGTCGATGGCTGCGGCGAGATCGCCGGTGTTGATCCCGTCGAGCGGCTCGAGGTGGATGGGGTCGATCCGGGTGACCGCCAGTCGGCGCAGCCCCCGTGAGGAGCCCACGAAGTCGGCCACGAACTCGTCGGCCGGGCTGCCGAGCACCACTGCCGGAACGTCGTACTGCGCCAGGCGTCCGCCTTGGGCGAAGACCGCCACCCGGTCGCCCATCCGGATGGCTTCGTCGATGTCGTGGGTGACCAGCAGCACCGTCTTGCCGAGGTCGCGCTGGAGTCTGCGGAATTCGTCCTGCAGTCGCCCGCGGACCACGGGATCGACCGCACCGAACGGCTCGTCCATCAGCAGCACGGGGGGATTGGCGGCCAGCGCCCGGGCCACCCCGACGCGCTGGCGCTGTCCGCCGGAGAGCTGGTGCGGATAGCGGTCGGCGTACGTCGCCGGGTCGAGGCCGACCAGCTCCATCAGCTCGTGTGCCCGATCCCGGGCACGGGCCTTCGACTCGCCGTAGAGCAGCGGCACGGTCATCACGTTGGTGAGGATCTTCTGGTGCGGGAAGAGCCCCACCTGCTGGATGACGTAGCCGATCCCGCGTCGCAACTTGACCGGGTCCTCGTGCGTGACGTCGGTGCCGTCAATGAAGATCTGTCCGGTCGTCGGCTCGATCAGCCGGTTCACCATCTTCAGCGTCGTGGACTTTCCGCAGCCCGACGGGCCGACCAGGGTGACCATCTCGCCGCGACCGACGTCGAGGTCCAATTCGTGGACGGCGAGCTGACCGCCGGGGTAGGTCTTGCTGACTCCCTGCAACCGGATCATGGGATCTTCGGTAACGTCCATGCAGTGACCCTACTGGCGGCCCGGATCATTGCGACCGACAGCGGTCCGTCCTGCTACAGCCGCACGGTCAACGAGTGGTGGTGCGGTGACTACTTCCGCGACCGGCACGAGGAGCTCATCGACGCCACCGTGCAGCATCTCGGGATCACCGTCACGGCCGTCCTGCTCGGGCTGGTGCTCGCGCTGCCGCTGGCCCTGCTGGCCCGTAGCCACCCGAGGTTCGAGGGGATCGTGCTGGGCGTCTCGACCGGGATCTACACCCTGCCGTCACTGGCATTGTTCCCGCTGATCGTGCCGTTCACCGGGATCAGCCGGACCACCGTGGTGCTCGGCCTGGCGCTCTACTCGCTGACGATCCTGGTCCGCAACACGATCGAGGGGTTCCGTTCGGTGCCCGACGACGTGCTCGAGTCGGCCATCGGACTGGGCTACTCCCGCGGGCGGATGCTGTGGAAGATCGAGCTGCCCATGGCGCTGCCGGTGATCATGGCCGGCTTGCGGATAGCGACGGTCTCCACGGTCGCGCTGACCACGGTCGGCGCGCTTGTCGCCTACGGCGGGCTCGGGAACCTGCTCTACAACGGGGTCCACGACACCTTCCGGGCGCAGGTCCTCGCCGCCAGCCTGGTCTGCGTGGCGATCGCGGTGACGCTGGACGCCGTGCTCCT
>JAKDNC010000800.1 GCA_030452025.1 Nocardioides sp.
TTTTGCCGTCGGCAGGGACCGCTGCCCCGGGGCGAACGATGACCACATCGCCCACTGCCAGGTCCGAGGGAGCAACCTTCACGACGGCGTCGCCGTCGACCTTCTCGGCCTCATCGGGCAACAGCGCGGCCAGGGAGTCCAACGCGGAGGTGGTCTGGGCCAGCGAGCGCATCTCGATCCAGTGCCCAAGGAGCATGATCACGACCAGCAGGGCCAGCTCCCACCAGAAGTCCAGTTGATCGTCCAACACATCCAGCGTGGAGCCCCACGAGGACACGAACGCGACAGTGATGGCCAACCCGATGAGCAACATCATCCCGGGCGTGCGCGACCGAATCTCCGAGACCGCGCCCGTCAGGAACGGCCAGCCGCCCCAGACGTAGAGCACTGTGCCCAGGATCGGCGAGACCCACTGGACCCATTCACCATCTGGTAGGTGATAGCCGACCAGGTGGGCGAACATCGCGTTGAATGCCACCACGGGGACCGCCAGGACCAGCATGATCCAGAACAGTCGTCGGAACTGGCCCGCGTGGTCGCCGTGCCCGGAGTGGCCGCCGTGTTCGTGGTGCTCGCCATGGACCTCGTGCGCAGAGGGGCCATGCTCGTGATCCCCAGGGGCGTCCCGAAGGTCTCCGCTACCTCCCTGATGGCCGGCATGATGGCCCGCCTCATCCGTACGGTGTTCGTGCTGATCATCGCGATGCGCACTCATACCATGAAAGTATACCCCCCATGGGTATATTTCCATCAAGCGCCACTGCGAACGGGATCACCGACAAGATCCAGACGGCGACAGAAAGGCCCGCAAGGCCTTGCCGAAATCCTGTCGCGCCACGAAGGGTGCGCCGATCACTATTACGACATCTGATTTGAGGGTTTCCACCCTCTTTAGTTAGTCGTCGAAAGTGGCGTCTGACCTGCGGAAACGTCTTTCAACGTCTCGCAGCGTCAGACGCCATTTTCCGTTGTCGTGCGTACCCAGTGCACCCCACGTTTGGTTTCAACCATCTCGCGAGGGGCGGCACACCTCAGGGGTATGAGCCTCTCCATCCACTCCCCCGACGAGCTGATTGCGGCCATCCCGCACATGCTCGGCTTCAAGCCCGACGAGTCGATCGTCTTCGTCCCGATCCGCTCCGAACTCCCCACCGCCCGCATCGACCTCCCGATCACCCCACGAGCCGAGGAGCTGGCCTGGCGCTCGATCCGCGAAGGAATGTCTCGCTACGCCCGGCCCGGCGCTGCCGTCGGCATCGTCTGCTTCACTACCGACCGGCAGCATGCCGACCTGGTGGGCCGCGAGTTCGCCGCACGACTCGACACCATCGGCATCGACACCCACCTCCTGCTGTGGGCCGACGAAACCCGCTGGGCCGACCTCGTCACCGGAGACATGGGTCTCCAAACCGACGACGCCCGTGAGCGCATTGCCACCGCGACCGTCCTCGCCGGTCGACCACCGCCAGCCTCCACCCGCGATTCACTCGCCCAGTCGTTCGTCGGCGACCGAGAGCCCGTGGCGACGTTGCTGGCCGAGACCCGCGCCAACACCGCTGAGAGCAGCGTCCCGACCGAGGGTCACTGGGCGGTGAGCCGTGTACAGCAGTTCCAACGCGATGGTGTGCGCCTGGACGATGCGGACGCCGCCAGGCTCCTCGTGGCCACCGAAGCCATCCCGACCCGCGACCAGCTCTGGCTCGGCATGACCCGAGGCAACGCCGTCTCCCACGTCGCCCTGTGGACCGACATGACCAAACGCGCGCCCGACGAAGTCCGCGCCGCCCCAGCGT
>JAKDNC010000801.1 GCA_030452025.1 Nocardioides sp.
AGCGTGCAGAACGGCGCGACCGTCGCCCCGCGGATCCTCGCCGACCAGCAGCCGGCCACCGCGGAGGTGCCCACCCCGCTCACCGAGGACGAGACCGCGCAGATGCAGGAGATGCTGCGCGGAGTGGTCACCGACGGCAGCCTCGAGGCGTTCGCGGACCTGCCCGGCGAGCCCGTGATCGGCAAGACCGGCACCGCCGAGTGGACCTCCGAGGACGGCGAGCTGAAGCTCCACTCCTGGGTGATCGTCGCCCAGGGCGACCTGGTGGTCGCGGCCTTCGTCGAGGACGGCAGCTACGGCTCGGTGACCGCCGGACCGATCGCCCGCGAGGTGCTCGAGGGGCTCTGAATCTCGGAGCCCGAGACCTTCAGAGCCCGGCCGCCACCTCGACGGCCTGACGGATGGCACGCTCGGCATCCAGCTCCGCGGCGACGTCGGCCCCGCCGATCACATGCACCCGCGGGGCACGACCCCTGCGCGCGGCGACCACCTCCGCGGCGAGATCATCCACGCTCACCTGCCCGGCGCAGACCACGATGGTGTCGACCGCGAGCACCGTCTCCTGCTCGTCCTCGACGATGTGCAGGCCCTGCTCATCGACGTGGCGGTAGGTCACGCCGCGGTGCTGGATCACACCGGCGTGGCGCAGCTCCGCCCGGTGCACCCAGCCGGTGGTGCGGCCCAGGGCCGCGCCGATCCGGGTCTCCTTGCGCTGCAGCAGGTGGACCTCGCGACGCGGCTCCTCGACCGGACGGGTGGTGACGCCTCCGCGGTGCTCCTCGTCGGCCGCGACGACGCCCCAGTGCTGTTTCCAGGCGGTGACGTCCAGGGTGGGGGAGGGACGCGGGGCGCTGAGGAACTCGGCCACGTCGATCCCGATCCCGCCCGCGCCGATGATCGCCACCCGCTCGCCGGCCTCGACCCGGCCCTCGAGCAGATCGGCGTAGCTGATCACCTGCGGTCCGCCCTCGGCGGGCAGTGTGATCTCGCGCGGTACGACGCCGGTCGCGACGATGACGTCGTGGAAGCCGGCGAGGTCCCGTCCCGTCGGCCGGGTCTCCAGCCGGATCCCGACGCCTGCGGCCGCCAGCCGCATCCGCCAGGACTGCAGCGCCTGCGCGTAGTCCTCCTTGCCGGGGATGCGGGCGGCCAGCCGCAGCTGCCCGCCGATCTCGGCGGTGGCCTCAAAGAGGGTGACGATGTGGCCGCGCTCGGCGGCGGCGAGGGCTGCTTCGAGCCCGGCGGGCCCCGCACCGACGACGGCGACCTTGCGGGCGCGGCGCTCGATCACGGGCTTCAGCACCAGCTCCGTCTCGTACCCGGCCCGGGGATTGACCAGGCAGCTGGCCCGCTTCCCGACGAACACCTTGTCCAGGCACGCCTGGTTGCAGGAGATGCAGGCGACGACCTGCGCGGCACGATCGTCTGCGAGCTTGCGGGGCAGATGCGGATCCGCGAGCAGCGGGCGGGCCATGGAGATCAGGTCCGCCTGGCCGCCGGCGAGGATCTCCTCGGCGACGGCGGGGTCGTGGATCCGGTTCGAGGCGATGACCGGCACGTCGACCAGCTCGCGCAGCGCCGCTGCGTTCTCGGCGAAGGCGGCGCGCGGCACGGACGTGACGATCGTGGGGACCCGGGCTTCGTGCCAGCCGATGCCGGAGGAGAGCACATCCACGCCGCGCTCGGTGAGGCCGTGAGCGAGGGCGGTGGTCTCCTCCCAGGTCTGACCGCCCGGGACCAGGTCCAGCAGGGAGATGCGGTAGCTGAGCAGGGCGTCGTCACCGA
>JAKDNC010000085.1 GCA_030452025.1 Nocardioides sp.
CCTCACGCTCCTGACGAGCGGCCCGCCGCAGACTGTCGGCGCGGCCGTGCAGCGCGCGGGCGCGCTCTTCTGAGGTGCGCAGGGCGAGCCGGGCGTCCATCTCGGCCTGGCGGAGGTTGCGGGCGGTCTCGGTGAGCTCCTCTCGGGCGGAGGTGTCGGGTTCCTCCTCCGGCGCCTCCTCTGCGGAGGCGAGCCGTTCCTCGAGCTCGGCGAGTCCCGCGAGGTCCTTCTCACGGGCTGCCTTCGCGTTCTCGATGGAGGCGACCAGTCGCTCGGCCTCGCCGCGCGCAGCGCGGGCCTGGGAGCCGTACTGGCCCAGTTCCTCAGCCACGGCCGCGAGCGTTGCATCGGACTCGTGGAGCTTGGCCAGCGCCACATCGACCCGCTTCTGGGCCTCGAGCCGCTCGGACTCCATCTTCGAGGTCTCGAAGCCGAGCCGCTCGGATGCGGCGGCAGCCTCCTCGAGCGCGGCGGTTGCCTCGTCGACGGCGGCCTGGATCTCGATCAGGGACTGGGTTGCGGAGGAGCCACCGGAGGCAAAGTGGGCCCCGAGCAGGTCACCCTCGCGGGTCACCGCGGTGACGTCCGAGGCCTCCGTGACGAGGGCGCGGGCTGCGTCGAGGTCGTCGACGACGGCGACCTTGAAGAGAAGACGGGCAAGCGCCGGACGCAACTCCTCCGGACAGTCGACCACGTCCACGGCGTACGTCGCCCTCCGGGACGTCGCGCCGAGGTCGGGCCAGTCCCGCTGGTCATCCGGGCCGCCGCCCAGCAGCATGCCGGCACGACCGAGGTCGTCACTCTTCAGGTGCCCGATCGCCCCGACCGCGGCCGAGGCATCGGTGAGCGCCACCGCGTCGGCGGCCGACCCCAGGGCGCCGGCCACTGCGGTCTCGTAACCGGCGCGGACCGAGAGCAGGGCGGCCACCGAACCCAGCAGCCCGGAGACGTCGTCGGAGGCGGCGAGCAGCGCACCCGCGCCGTCCTTGCGGTTGAGGCCCATCTCCAGGGCCTCACGACGGGCGAGCAGTGCCGAGCGTTCCCGGTCGGCCCGGGTGGCTTCGTCGCGGGCCTTGGCGAGGCGTTCCTCCAAGTCCTCGAGTTGGGCGGCCGCCGCTTCGTGCTCCGCGTCCAGGCCCTCCTCGCCGGCGTCCAGGCCGGCCACCTGGGTCTCCAGGGCGGTGAAGTCACGCTGGGAGCGGTCGGCGCGGGTGGTGGCCTCCTCTCGGGCGTTCTCGAGACGGCCGATCTCGTCGTCCGCGGCCGCAGCGCGGGACTTGAGAGCGTTGACCTGTCCGTGCAGCCGAGCCAGACCCTCGCGGCGGTCGGCCGCGGCGCGCTGGAGGCCGGCCACCCGGCGCTCCTCCTCGGCGGCGGCTTCCTCGGCCGCCTTGCGAGCGGCGACCGCGTCGCTCATCGCGCTGCGGCGGGTGTCCACTTCGTCGGAGATCTGTTGTTCCTGGACGCTGACTCGTTCGGCCTCCGCCTCGAGCTGGTCGGGATCGCGGCCGCCCTCGTGGGACTCCTCGGATGTGTTCGCCGCGTTGCGGACGCGTTCAGCCGCCAGCGACTGGGTGCCGCGGAGCCGCTCGCGCAGCCCACTGAGGGCGAACCACGACTCCTGGGCCCTGGCCAGCTGTGGCAGATCCTCACGCAGGGCCGCCTCGAGGGAGGACTCCTGCTCACGGGTGGCGGCGATCTTCGCCTCGAGGTCCTCGCGGCGCTTGAGCAGGACAGACTCATCTGCCATCTCCTGCTCCAGGGAGGTGCGGGCAGTGACCAGGTCGTCGGCAAGGAGGCGGGCACGTGCGTCGCGCACGTCGGCCTGGACGCCTGCGGCCTTGCGGGCGACCTCGGCCTGACGACCGAGCGGCTTCAGCTGACGCCGGATCTCGCTGAGCAGGTCACCGAGGCGATTCAGGTTGCCGTCGGTGGAGTCGAGCTTGCGCAGCGCCTTCTCCTTGCGCTTGCGGTGCTTGAGGACGCCGGCGGCCTCCTCAATGAACCCGCGCCGGTCCTCGGGGGTGGCGTGCAGGATCGAGTCGAGCTGGCCCTGGCCGACGATGACGTGCATCTCACGACCGATGCCGGAGTCGGAGAGGAGCTCCTGGACGTCGAGGAGGCGGCAGGAGTTGCCGTTGATGGCGTACTCGGACCCGCCGCTGCGGAACATCGTCCGGCTGATCGTGACCTCGGCGTACTCGATCGGCAGCGCGCCGTCTGCGTTGTCGATGGTCAGCGCCACCTCGGCCCGGCCCAGCGGCGGGCGGCCCGACGTGCCAGCGAAGATGACGTCCTCCATCTTGCCGCCTCGCAGCGACTTGATCCCCTGCTCCCCCATGACCCAGGCCAACGCGTCGACGACGTTGGACTTGCCGGAGCCGTTGGGGCCGACGATGCAGGTGATCCCTGGCTCGAACTGCAGGGTCGTCGAGGAGGCGAAGGACTTGAAGCCTTTGAGCGTCAGGCTCTTGAGGTACAACGTGCGTCTCCTCGCAGCGGCGGTCAGGTCAGCGTGGATCTGTGCTGAACGACGAATCATTGCAGGCGCCGTGGGGAAGACCAGCGTGCCCGAGATTACACGTTCTCACCCCTGCTCCCGGGCCCCGCGCTTCGGGGGTGTCACGCTGACCGGGCGCAAAGGTGCACGGTCAGCGTTGAAGGACGTCGTCGAGGGCGGCGAGGACCAGCAACGCCGCGTCCGGGGTGGCGTTGTGACCCATCAGGCCGATCCGCCACACGCTGGCGGCGTACTCCCCCGCCCCGCCACCGATCTCGATGCCGTGCCGCTCGAGAAGGGTCTTGCGTATGACGGCGGAGTCGACGCCGTCGGGCACCCTCACCGTGGTGAGTTCCGGGAGTCGGCTGCCGTCCTCGGCGAAGAGCTCGAGGCCCCTCGCCTCGAGCCCGTCCTGGAGGAGCCGTCCGGCGTCCTCATGGCGCTGCCACACGGCGGGCAGCCCCTCTTCCAGGATCCGCCCGAGGCCAGCATGCAGGCTGGCGATCATCGCGGTCGGGGCCGTGTGATGGTAGGTACGGCCGCCACCGTTGGTCCCGCCCCTCACGCCGGCCTCGCCGACGTAGCCCCCGAGCAGGCCGAGGTCGAGATACCACGACTGCGGCTTCACCACGCGACGGTCGAAGGCACGCTCGTTGATCGTGAAAGGCGCCAGCCCGGGGGCGACGCCGAGGCACTTCTGGGTCCCGGCATAGCCGATGTCGATTCCCCAGTCGTCGGCGCGCAGCTCGATGCCGCCGATGCTGGTGACTGCGTCGACGAGCAACAGGGCATCGCCCTTGCCCGCGCCGAGCGCAGCGATGTCGGAGCGAGCACCGGTTGAGGTCTCCGCGTGGACCGCGGCGATGATCGCCGGCGACGGGTGAGCGCTCAACACCCGCTCCACGTCGATGGGCGCCCCCCACTCGTGCTCGACCGGAACCACTTCGGCGCCACAGCGCGCGGCGACGTCGCACATCCGGACGCCGAAGAGCCCGTTCACCGCGACCACCACCACGTCTCCCGGATGGACGGTGTTGACGAAGGCGGCCTCCATGCCGGCCGAACCGGTGGCCGAGAGCGGCAGCGTCCGGGCGTTGCTGGTGCCCCAGGCCTCACGGAGCCGGTCACAGGTCTCGTCCATCAGCTCGATGAAGACCGGGTCGAGATGACCGAGCAATGGCAGCCCGAGCGCTGCGGTCGCCTCGGGATACGGGTTGGACGGACCGGGACCGAAGAGCTTGCGTGCGTGGATCATGGGTCGACCGTACCCATCACAGAAGAGCTCCGGGGTTGAGGATGCCGTCCGGATCGAGGGCATCCTTGATCCTGCGGGTCAATGCCATCACGTCTGGACCTAGCTGGTCGGGCAGCGCATCCTTCTTGGTGCGGCCCACGCCGTGCTCGCCGGTGATGGTGCCGCCCAGCTCGATCGCCGCGGCGAGCACCGCGTCGAATGCGCGACGGGCCCGGTCGGCGGAGGCCGTGTCTGTCGCGTCGTAGACGATGATCGGGTGGGTGTTGCCGTCACCGGCGTGGGCGACGACCGGGATCTCGACCTCATGGTCGACCGCGATTGCGGCGATGGCGGCGAGCAGGTCCGGGAGCAGCGGGATGGGGACGCCGACGTCCTCGAGCAGCAGCGCACCACGGGCTTCGATTGCCGGGAACGCCCTCCGGCGCGCCTCGACGAACATCTCGCCCTCATCGGGGTCGTCGGTGACGAAGACGGCCGTGGCCCCGGCCACTCGGCAGGCCTCCTGCATCCGCTCGACCTCGTTGGCGCGGGCCGCACCCGGGGCGTCGGACTGCGCGATCAGCAGGGCACCGGCGTCGCGGTCCAGCTCCATCGGACTGTGGTCCTCGACGGCGTTGATCGAGGCCTGGTCCATCAGCTCCAGCATCGAGGGGCGCATGCTCCGGCGTACCTCGACCACGGCGGCCGCGGCTGAGAGCACGGTCGGGAACGCCGCCACGAGCGTGGCCCGGGCCTCCTGAGCCGGGACCAGCCGCAGGATCGCGCGGGTGACGATGCCGAGCGTGCCCTCGCTGCCCACGAAGAGCTTGAGCAGGCTCAGTCCGGCGACGTCCTTGATCCGCTTGCCCCCGAGGGTGACCAGGGTCCCGTCGGCGAGGACGACGTCGAGACCGAGCACGTAGTCGGTGGTGACGCCGTACTTCACGCAGCACAGACCGCCGGCATTGGTGGCCACGTTGCCGCCGATCGAGCAGATCTCATAGGAGGAGGGGTCCGGTGGGTACCAGAGCCCATGCTCGGCCGCGGCCACCTTGACCTCGCGGTTGAAAGCACCCGGCTCGACGACGGCGACCTGGCAGCCCGTGTCGATCTCGACCTGGTTCATCCGCTCCAGGCTGATCACGATCCCGCCATCGACGGCGCTGGATCCGCCGGAGAGACCACTGCCGGCGCCGCGGGGGACGACGGGCACGCCGTGCTCGGCCGCCCAGCTGACGGCGACCTGGACCTGTCCGGCGTCCTCAGCACGCACCACAGCAGCCGGCGTCCCGGCGGAGGACTCACGCGACCAGTCGTAGCGATACTTCGCCACCTGGTCGGGATCGGTGATGACCACTCCGGCAGGGAGGGAACCGGTCAGCTGCTCGACGGCATCCATGGGTTCATGCAATCACTTCGGACGTCGAGGAGCCATCGCCGCAGGCGGCGTGGCTCGCGACGGTGGCTCGGGACGTACGCCGCGTCGCCGGTGGGTAGCCGACGAAACGCGGTGTGCCGCGACGTGACTCAGACGGGCTGCAGCTCGGCGCTCTCGGCGGAGTCGAGCAGCGCCGCGGCCGAAGCCCCGGCAAGGGAGTCGTTCTCCTCCTTGAGACGCAGCACGAGCGTCTCGAGCTCGACCACGCGCTGGCGGAGTCGCCGGTTCTCCGACGACAACTCGGCGGTGGCCCGCAGGTCGCTGTTCAGATAACCGATCAGCGCCTTGGCCATGGATGTTCCTCTCCGGGAAGTTCTCGAATTTTGGTGGGTGCACTCCAAAGTGAACCACTTTCCAGCGTCCCACCAAGACCGGGCAAGGTCAATTGCAGGGCCGCACGGCGTGGTCCTCAGCGCCGATTTCTGGGCACCGGCTGGCACGTCGGACAGAAGTACGACGACCGGTTCATGAAGGCGACCCGACGGATCGGCGTACCGCACTCGTGGCAAGCTTCCCCCTCACGTCCGTAGACGTTCAGCGACCGGTCGAAGTATCCGCTCTGGCCGTTGACGTTCACATAGAGCGCGTCAAAGGAAGTCCCACCCTGCTCGAGCGCGTGGACCATCACCGCGCGAGCATGGTCGGCCAGCTCGCGGACCTGCCTCGCGGTGAGTCGGTCCCCCGGGCGCTCGCCGTGGATCCGGGCCCGCCACAGCGCCTCGTCGGCGTAGATGTTGCCGACCCCACTGACCAGTCCCTGGTCGAGCAGGAGCCTCTTCACCCCGGAGGTGCGGCGCCGCACGCGACGCACGAAGTCGTCGACGTCGAACTCCTCGTCGAACAGGTCACGGGCGATGTGGGCGATCTCGGGAGGCAGCTCCGCGCCGCCGAGGGAGGTGGCGAGGCCGCCGAACATCCGCTGGTCGACGAACCGCTGCTCCTTCTCCTGAGTGGGCGCGGGTCGAGCCGTAACGCTGGGGCGGTCCGGACCGGCGCCCGAGAGCCGTATCCGCACCCGCAGGTGTCGTTCGTCGGGGGCGCCGGGTGGCTGGATGAGCATCTGGCCACTCATCCCGAGGTGGGCCAGGACCGCGTCGCCGGAGTCGAGCGGGAGCCAGAGATACTTGCCACGACGACGTGCGGCGGTGATGGTCTGCCCGGTCAGGGACGCGGCAAAGCCGGTCGACCCGCCCGGATCGCGGCGCACCGGGCGCTCGTGCAGGACGTCGACGGAGGTGATCCGTGCGCCGACGGCGTGGGAGTCGAGCCCGCGGCGCACCACCTCGACCTCGGGCAGCTCGGGCACGGGATCAGGCTGATTCGTCGGGTGCCGGTGCGTGGGCCGCGACGATCTCGCCGTAGGCGGTCTCGGCGGCCTGCTGCTCGGCTTCCTTCTTGGAGCGGCCGACGCCGTGGCCGTAGAGACGATCGCCGACCTTGACCTCGGCGATGAACTCCTTGAGATGGTCGGGCCCTGAGTCCTCGATGACGTATTCAGGGACGCCGAGGGCATGCTCCGCCGACAGCTCCTGGAGGGACGTCTTCCAGTCCAGTCCGGCACCGAGCGCAGCGGCGGCGTCCATCAGCGGGTCGAAGAGACGGTGCACGACGGCACACGCGTTGTCGAAGTCGCCGGAGATGTGGATCGCCCCGATCACCGCCTCGACGGTGTCGGAGAGGATCGAGGCCTTCTCCCGCCCGCCGGTGGACTCTTCACCACGGCCGAGCTTGATGTGCTCTCCGAGGCCGATCGTGCGGGCCACCTCCGCGAGCGCCCGCGCATTGACGACCGCCGCACGCAACTTCGCCAGCCGGCCCTCGGAGAGGTCCGGGTGGGTGCGGAAGAGGTGTTCGGTCACCACGACGCCGAGCACCGAGTCACCCAAGAACTCCAGGCGCTCGTTGGTCGGCAGACCACCGTTCTCGTAGGCGAACGAACGGTGCGTCAGGGCGAGGTCAAGCAGCTCGGGGTCCAGGTCCGGACTCCCGAGCGCCGACCTCAACTCGTCGTATGTGGCCGACTCGTCATCGGCCGCAGGGTCAGAGAACTCCGGCAAGAGTTCAGAGAACCTGGCGGCGGTCTGCCTTGGCGCCGTACTGGCCGCACTCGCCGCACGCACGGTGCGGGAGGTGCTTGGCGCCGCAGGCGGGGTTGGCGCAGGTCACCAGGGACGGCGCGACGGCCTTCCACTGCGAACGACGGTGACGCGTGTTGCTGCGCGACATCTTCCGCTTCGGGACTGCCACTTTGATCTCCTCTTGATTCGGGTCGGCCGGTTGGCCGTCCGCTCAGCTTTCTGGATCGTGCTGGACGGTGCTCTCGTCCTCCTGCAATGCTGCGAGACCGGCCCATCGGGGGTCGATCGGCGCCTCATGGCTGTGTTCCGGGTCGTCGGCCAGGTGCGCACCGCACTCGGGGCACAGCCCGGGACAGTCCTGCGAACACAAGGGCTGGAACGGTAGCGCAAGCACCACCGAGTCCCGCAACACGGGTTCGAGGTCGACCAGGTCGTCCTCGAGCCGCCGCACATCGCTCTCCTCGTCCGCGTCCGGATCGTCGTGGGCCGCGTCGTCGTACACGTAGAGCTCCTGGAAGGTCGTCTCGACGATGTCGCTCAACTCATCCAGGCACCGCACGCATTCGCCCGCGAGTCCAGCCGAAACCGTTCCCGTGACCAGGACGCCCTCCAGGACCGCCTCGAGCCGCAGGTCGAGCTCGACCGGCGTGCCTTCAGGGACCGAGAGGACCTCGATGCCAAGACCTGCTGGGGCAGGCACGGAGCGCCTGACCTCGCGTTCGGACCCAGCGCGGCGGCCGAGCTCGCGTGTATCAAGCACGAGCGGCGCTCTCGGGTCCAAATGCGGGGTGTTCACGACTCCAGTTCCATGCACAACAAATCGACGCGAGTTTACCCGGCGTCGGGCCCTGTCAGCAAAACGTCATCCCCGGTGCTCTCCTGGGTGCCGGTCTCCGGACTGACGCCCAGATTCAGCAGGCCGCGGCGCACCTCCCCGAGCGTGCGCTCGAGTGCATGCTCGAAGTTGACGAAGCGGCCTTCGATGTAGACATCGGCCTCGTTCTTGAGCGCCTCCGACTCCGACTCCGCCTTCTTGTGCAGCGCCGTCGCCTGACGCTGCGCGAGGCGGTAGACCTCCGTGTCGGAGGCCCTGTGCTCACCCTCGATCCGGGCCTGACGGAGAGTCTCCGCGGCGCTCGCCTCGGCCTCGGCCACGATGGCGTCCCGCCGGGCCAGCACCTCGGTGGCCTCTCGCAGCTCCGCGATCCGGGACTCCTCGAGGCGGTCGAGCAGATCGAGCACCTCCTTGCGGTTCACCACCGCTGAGGAGGACATCGGCATCGACCTGGCATCGTTGACGAGGTCGCGCAGCGCCGCGATTTGGTCCCGGGCACCGGTCACCTCCGCGGAACCGCTCATGAGCTGGCCTCCTGGTTGCGCTCGGCGAGCCGGGCGGTCAGCAACTCCAGGACGAAGTCCGGGATCAGCCCGGAGACGTCGCCACCGAAGGTGGCCACTTCCTTGACCAGGCTCGAGGCCAGGAAGGAATACTCCGGGCTGGTCGGCACGAAGACAGTCTCGATCTCGGCGAGACTGGAGTTCATCTGCGCCATCTGCAGCTCGTAGTCGAAGTCACTGACCGCACGCAGCCCCTTCACGATCGCGTGCACGTCGTGCTCCTGGCAGTAGCTCGTCAGGAGTCCGGCGAACCCGTCGACGCGCACGTTCGGGAACTGCCGGCAGGCCTCACTGAGCATGTCCATCCGCTCGTCGGCGCTGAAGAGACGGCTCTTCGACTTGTTCACGCCGACCGCGACCACGACCTCGTCGAAGAGGAAGGATGCCCGGGAGATGATGTCGATGTGTCCGTTGGTCACGGGGTCGAATGACCCGGGACAGACAGCTCTACGCACGGTGCTCCTCATTGATCGGTTGCCTCTGTGGCCTCGCCGCCCGAGACGGCCGCCGCGTGACCATATCTCAGCAGGCTCTCGCCGTACTTCTTCTCCCTCCCCGCTTCAACCCCCGCCGGCCAGGTCAGGGTGGATCGCTTGGAGGCACGCTCAGCGATGATCAGGGCCCCCGGCGCGAGCCAGTCGTGGTCGACGAGCAGCTGCAGCACGGCATCGACGTCCGCGTCCGGGAGCGGGTATGGCGGATCGAGGAAGACCACGTCGTACGGCGTGGTCGGGGTGCGGCTGAGCGTGGTGGCGACACTCGCCGCCACCACCTCGACGTGGGCGAGACCGAGGTCGCGGGCGTTGTCCCGGATCAGCGCGCAGGTGCGACGGTCCTGCTCGACGAGGGTGACCGCAGCGGTGCCCCGGGACCGTGCTTCGAGTCCGACGGCGCCGGATCCGGCGTACAGATCAAGGAACCGAAGGCCGGACAGCGAACCGGACCACGACTCGATCGCCGAGAACAATGCCTCGCGCACGCGGTCGCTGGTGGGCCGCGTGGCATGACCTTTCGGGGTGGCCAGGCGACGTCCGCCGACGGCGCCGCCGATGATCCGGGTCATGAG
>JAKDNC010000802.1 GCA_030452025.1 Nocardioides sp.
TCCTCATCATCCGCTCGACCGTCCACCTGGACGACGAGGTCGCGGTCTCGCTGCGAGCCGCCCTCGAACGGGCCATCGAGGCCGAGTTCCAGCTCGAGGACGCTGAGCTGGACAGTCGCGAGCTCCCGGATGCCACCGAACAAGGTCGCATGTTGCTCACCGAGGCGGCGGAAGGCGGTGCGGGTGTCCTGCGGAGGCTCGTCGCCGACCCCGAGGCAATCCAGCGGGTGGCCCGCAGAGCACTCGAGATCATTCACTACGACCCCGACTCCGGCGCCGACCTCGAGCACGCCGCCGGCGCCCGCGTCCGCTGCGAGCGAGGCTGCTACGACTGCCTGCTCTCCTACGGCAATCAGTATGAGCACACGCGCATCAACCGCCACAGTGTTGTCGAGATCCTGCGAAGCCTGCTCGCCGCACGAGTCGAGTCCGGCGCCGGCGGCCGCCGCCGCGCGGACCAGACCAACTGGCTCACGAAACTAGGCGATTCGACGCTGGAGTCCCGTTTCGTCACATGGCTTCAGGACACCGGGCGTCGCCTCCCGGACGACGCTCAGCGCACGATCGACTCATGCCGCGCCCGACCAGACTTCATCTACGACGGCAACATCCCTGTCGCAATTTTCGTGGACGGCCCACACCACGACAGCGACGCCCAGCAGAACCGCGACCGTGAGGCCGAAACCCGCCTCACCGACGCGTCCTGGTTCGTGATCAGATTCCGGTACGACGACGACTGGGCCACCCTCGCCGACCGGAACGAGTGGCTGTTCGGTCGAGGAAGGAGCGCCACCCGATGAGCATCACACATGCCGTGGGAAGCCTGGTGCGAGCCCGCGGCCGCGAGTGGGTCGTTCTGCCCGGGACGACCCCCGACTTCTTGCTCCTGCAGCCGCTCGGCGGCGGCAACGCCGATGTGGCTGGAGTCTTCCCCGACGAAGGCGTCGAGGCCGCCACTTTTCCGACGCCCACCCTCGAGGACCTGGGCGACAGCACCTCCACCGCCCTGCTGCGCACCGCACTGCGGGTGGGATTCACCTCCAGCGCCGGCCCGTTCCGATCACTCGCCGGCATCTCCGTCAGCCCCCGGAGCTACCAGTACGTCCCCCTGCTCATGGCGCTCCGTCAGGACGTCGTCCGCCTGCTCATCGCCGACGACGTCGGCATCGGCAAGACCATCGAGGCCGGACTCATCGCCGCCGAGCTCCTCGCCCAAGGGTCCGCGCAGCGGATGGCAGTGCTGTGCTCCCCAGCCCTGGCCGAACAGTGGCAGCGCGAACTCTCATCCAAGTTCGGCATCGACGCTGTATTGCTGCTCACCAGTACGGTCAAGAGCCTCGAGCGCGGGCTGATGATGAACGAGTCGCTCTTCGACAGACACCCGCATGTCATCGTCTCCACCGACTTCATCAAGTCCGACCGGCGCCGCCACGAGTTCCTGCTCCGCTGCCCCGAGTTGGTCATCGTTGACGAGGCGCACAACAGCGTCGCCGGCTCAGGTCTCGGTCAGAAGGGGCGCCACCAACGCTACGAGCTTCTGCGCGACCTTGCCGCCGACCAGAGCCGGCACCTCATCCTCGCCACCGCCACCCCGCACTCCGGAGACGAAGAAGCCTTCTCCAACCTCGTCGGCCTGCTCCACCCCGACCTCGGCACCGCCGACCTGTCCAGTCCCAAAGGCCGTGAACTGCTCGCCCGGCACTTCGTCCAACGCCGCCGCGCCGACATCCGCCGCTACCTCGACGAGGACACCCCGTTCCCCAGCGACCGGCTCACCCTCGACGT
>JAKDNC010000086.1 GCA_030452025.1 Nocardioides sp.
GCCGTTCTACGTCAACGACGCGACGCTCCCCATCACCACGAACCGGGAAGAGCCGTCAATCCTGATCGTCTCGCGGTGGGTAAGCCTCCCGGTTCGCCCAGTCGCTGATCTCATCGACTGAGGCCTTAAACACCCGAGCACGATTCACCAGAGCTTCGTCGAGAGACGGAGACTCCTCTATGAGAGTCAGAATGGCGTCCAGGAGCCCGTCAGCGGCATCGCTGATCTTGTTGAGCTGATCGAATGTGGTGGGGGCGTGCCGAGTGATCACTAGAGACTCCTGTTCCGTTAGATGTCTAATAGGAGCATCCTAACAGGCATTAGCGTTATAACGTCAACGTTATAACGCTAACGTTGTGACGCTACAACGTTGACGCTTTGGCGTTGTGACGCTACAGTAAGCTGTGGCAATATGACCCGCTTCAAACGTCAGGAGACTGCATGATCGTTGCCTTCGTTCACACCAAGGGGGGCGTCGGGAAGACCACCAGTTCGGTGATGGTGGCCGCAGCAGCCGCAGCTGCGGGCGTTGCCGTGACGCTCTACGACGCGGACCCGCAGCGTTCCGCCTGCCGGTGGGCGGAGATTGCCGAGCAACGCGGCGATCCCCTGCCATTCCCGATCGTGCCGGCCACAGCGAAGGCGCTGTCGGAGCTCAAGGAATCTGATGACCTGGCGGTCATCGACACGCCACCGGGGACTGCGAAAGAGATCCAGGCAGCCATCGATGTTGCGGACCTCGTCGTCGTCCCCTCCGGGGCAAGCCCGATGGACATCGACCGGGTCTGGCCGACCCTGGAAACCACCTCACACCGGATGACTGGTGTCCTACTGACCGGAGTGCTGATGCACACCCGGTTGTACTCCGAAGCCCGCGACCTCCTGGAAAGTCAGGGGGTGCCGACGTTCTACAACGCGATCCCGCAACGCGAGGACATGAAAGCACAGTTCGGGACCAGTCCGACGAAACTGCACGGCTACGACGACGTCTACAAGGAAATCACCGAGATCGAGGAGATGGAATGACCGACAAGAAGCGACCGAGTCTGAAGGACACGATGCGCAAGCCGCAGGCCACCGCGGCGCGCTCCGTAGAGGATGTTTTCGCGGAGAGTGACAGTGCCCGGCTCGACCGGCGGACGACGATCTACCTGTCCTCGCCTACCTGGAAGGCACTCAAGCTCCGTGCAGTCGAAGAGGACACGAACGCCTCACAAATCATCGAAGAGATGCTGAAAAAGCACCTTGACCTTTAGGAAACATCATGACGCTAAGACGTTAGCGTTGTAACGTTATCGCGTTGTCGTGAGGGCGCGGGTGGTGCCCGGAGATTACTGGTGGGTGGGGTGATTCTCACTGAGGTATTTGTAGAGCGAACTGCGGCTGATCCCCAGATCTCTGGCAACACGGGCCTTCGGAATCCCTTGGGCAATGAGCTCTCTGGCGTGTTCGATCTTCTCATCCGGCACGGGAGCTCTCCCCTTGTAGACGCCGCGGGCTTTGGCGCGAGCGATGCCGTCAGCCTGGCGTTCCCGGATGATGGATCGCTCGAACTCGGCGACAGCGCCAAGCATGCTCAGGAGGAGCCGGCTGGAGGGGGAGGGGTCGTCGGAGTAGGTCTGTCCCTCCTGGAGGAACTGGACCCGGACCCCGGAGGCGGT
The DNA here is from genome assembly GCA_030452025.1 of Nocardioides sp. Classification (GTDB taxonomy): domain Bacteria; phylum Actinomycetota; class Actinomycetes; order Propionibacteriales; family Nocardioidaceae; genus Nocardioides. Next base: position 1,662 of record JAKDNC010000086.1, read on the forward strand.
GAGTTCGTCGACGAGGGTGTGCAGGTCCCGTAGTGAACGTGCGAGTCGGTCCATGCTCACCACGGTGAGGGTGTCGCCAGCGCGGAGGTAGCTCAGGGCAGCGTCGAGGCCGGGGCGGTCGCGGGTGGACCCGGTGATGGTGTCAGTGAAGAACCGTTGGGCGCCGGCGGCGGTTAACCGGTCGGTCTGTCGGTCGAGGTTCTGGTCGGCGGTGCTGACGCGGGCATAGCCCACGATCTGTCCGACAGGGTCTAATGACTGGGACGGAACTGTGCTTCTGGGCATGGACCACACCCTATCGAACAGGTGCGTTGGCGGCGTTCCGATATGTCCGTATGGGGTATACCTTGAGCTATGGTCTGCTGGTCCGTAGTTCAGGGAGTCTGGAGTTGGCGGCTATCCACTGCGCGGCAGAGGGATCAAGCCAGGTAGACAACTGCTCTATGGCCTGCTGTGCTCGATCGAGGCGGGCGTTTTCGATCTGTCGGTTCTGCTTGATGATCGGCTCATGATGGGCACACCGGTTCCGCAGTTTGTAGACCACATCGACTTCACGTTTGAAGTCTCTGAGGGTGGGGACAAAGACACCAGGCTTGCTTCCGTCAGCGGCAGGTATCGGTGTGCCGATCAGAGCTTTGCGAACCAGCGGCCAGAGAGTCGAGGCGTAGGTCTTGGTGAACAGGTAGGCCCAGAAATCGAAGCTGAGTTCGGCGATGATCCGCCCCGACGGCGGGGTCGGTTCTCTTGATGTGCCAGCACGTCGTTCTGCCTTCTGGATGGACTTCCTGGCTGGTTGATCGAAGGGGATAGCAGGGTTGGTGTACCACCTGGCCCCGTAGCTTGGAGCGACGGCGGCGTCTACACAGTTCCGTAGCAGCACCTCGACATGCTGGATGTCCTCCAGGAAGGCCTTGGTGACGTGAGTGTTCCAGAGGTAAAGAGCTTCAGGATCCGGGTGATGGGCGTAGGTGCTCATACGCGCAGGTGAGAACCACTTGTCGAGGTCGATCATCGGCTTGTCGTTGGAGTCCATGGGAACAAGTGTTACGCTCGCTTACGAAGGCCCCGGAGCGATCCCTGCGTTTTAGACGCACATCACCGGGGTTACTGAATTTTATGGGGATGCTCCGTGGTGCTGGAACAAAAACTGAAGCTCTGAGGGGTACGGGTCTGATGCATGAAGTGAGACACTGAGTGTTGAACGCTCACCGCGTTCACCGAGAGGATGTCTTTCATGCCCAAACGCTATCCCCCAGAGTTTCGTGACGACGTCATCGCCGTGGCCCGAGCAGCTCAGAAAGCCGGCACACCCTTGACCCACGTCGCCGCGGACTTCGGTATCACCTCGTCGTGTCTGCGGCGCTGGCTGCGACTCGAGGCTGGTTCTGCCGCCTCCACGGCAGGAGATCAGGCTGATCTGGCTGCTGAGAACCGTCAGCTCAAAGCCCAGCTGCGCAGGGTCGAGCAGGAACGCGAGATCCTACGACGGGCTGCGGCGTACTTCGCCAAGGACGTCAACCCAAAATGATGTTCCCCTTCGTGGCCGATCTCGCCGCGGAGGGGATTGCCGTGGCAGTGACCTGCGCTGTGCTGGGACTGTCCCGGGCGTCGTACTACCGGTGGCGGCTCCGGCCGGTCACCGACGCTGAGATCACCGAGGCCTACCGGGCTAATGCCCTGTTCACCGCACACGCCCGGGACCCGGAGTTTGGGTACCGACTGCTGGCTGATCAGGCCCGGGAGGTCGGTGAGGCGATGGCCGATCGCACGGTGTGGCGGATCACCTCGGCCAACCGGTGGTTCAGCGTGTTCGGCAAGAAACGACGCCGTGGTGCCCGTCGGCCGGGCCCGGCGGTGCACGACGATCTGTGCACCGTCACCGACGCCGACGGACGTGTGCGCCACCGGTTCAGCGCCACGGCGGCGAACCGGTTGTGGCTCACCGACATCACCGAGCACCCCACAAAGGAGGGGAAACTGTACTGCTGTGCGATCAAAGACGTCTTCTCCGGCCGGATCGTCGGGTACGCCATCGACTCACATATGCACGCTGATCTGGCGGTACGGGCCTTGGACAACGCCGTGGCGATCCGCGCTGGTGCCGGTGAGGTTACCGGATGTGTGGTGCATAGCGACCGCGGATCCCAGTTCCGCAGCGGGGACTACCTCACCGCCCTGAAGCGCTACCGGATGGTCGGCTCGATGGGCAGAGTGGCTTCCTGTGGTGACAATGCGGCGATGGAGTCGTTTTTCGCCCTGCTGCAGAAAAACGTGCTGGACCGGCGGGTCTGGGACACCCGGGAGTCGTTGCGGGTGACGATCGTCACCTGGATTGAGCGCACGTATCACCGTCGTCGTCGGCAAGTGGGTCTGGGACGGTTGACCCCGGTGGAGTACGAGACCATGATGAAAACACCTGCCATCACGGCAGCGTAACCAACCTGTCTCAGATCATGCAGCAGACCCGTAGACTAGGTCGTGGTGCCGTACAGTAGCGCGCGCCTTGAAGGCCTCTGCAGCTCCTGCTGCGGCTACCCGGCTTACAGCGCCGGCTGTTGCAGCCGCGGACGGTAACAATGCGACGAGGTCCGGTATGTTCGCAAGTGCTACCGCGATGGTCGGTAAGCCGAACCCTTCCGTGATGAGTCGCTTTCCTGTCTCGGAGGCGACACGCGTCTTCGATGCCGTGTCCCGCAGCTCCTCCAAGCTGGGACGCACTTCGTCCTGCCATAGCTCTTCGAGCTCGCTCGGTAGCGTCGCATCCAGCGCTGAAGACTGGAGTTTATCTGCAAGTTTCTTTGCAGAGGTCCTGTACTTGGCGCGGCCTTCGGCGAGTTCCTCCCGCGCTTCGAGCACATGGCTCATCGGGGCGTCAGGGAAAGTCGGAAGGCGCTCCACCAGGCCGGATCCCACCGCCGCGTGCCGAGAGCGCGAGGCTGCGACATCAGGGAGACCGTCGGGATAGTTTCCGGATTCGCGTAGAAAATCAGTGGTTAGCTCATCCAACAACATGTGAGTGTCAGGGTCACTCAGGGCGTCCGTCAGACGATCGCGGAACCAGTCAATCTGCCGGTCAACAGGGTCCTCAAAGCGAGTCCCCTCGCTGATCATTCTGACCGATCCCGCTTCCAGGGCCATCTCGATCTCCTGCGATTCACGACTGTCGAAGACGTCGTTGGCCATCCTTGTGAGCTCAGGAATCGCTTCTCGCCACTGTCGTTCGCTTTCCACTCGGGCGGGGTCGTTGGCAGGCCTGGACCCCAGCACTTGCATCGCCTGCAGGAACATGAAGGGGTCGACGTCCTCGGGAGCGAGGCGACAAAGCGTCTCGGGTGGCAGTGAGCTGATGGTCCTTAAAGGATCGCTCGCGTCGATGCCACGCAACGGTCGGAAATCACTCAACCATGCCGCACTCGGCGCGACCAGATCGATGTGGTCTGCGTACAGCAACGAACTGCGCAGCAGCCTGAGCTCGTCGGTGAGTGAAGGGTGGCCGTTGGGTTTTGACTGAGGGGTGACACCGACGGTGACAGTCAGTCCCTGTCTGGGGCTAGCGGCGGGGTTGTGGCGGTTTCGCCGAGAGGCTCTACGTGATTGTTTTCCCATGCACGGATTATCTCACATCCTGCGCAGTGTGGAATTCGCCTGACCTGCGCGCGAGTCGCCAGGGTGTATCTAAGTCAAGGCGCTGAGTCCCCTGCCCTACCTACGCAAATATCCGTCGTGTGAGACCGAGACTGAGGTCAGCGCAGAAAGGAGTTTATGGGCTCTTCGCCTTTCAGAGTGCGTCAACTGCTCCGCGGAGTCCTCCCGAGTGGATCAGTGACCTCAAGATGTAGTGTTCCAGGTTCCTGAACCCCAACGCGATCCCGCGTAGGTGCTCCAACCGTCCGTTGATCGCCTCGACCGGCCCGTTGGATGCGCCGGTATCGAAGTACGCCAGGATTGCGGTCCGCTTACGCCACAGGGTCCGCCCCAACGTCGCCAGCTCCCCCAGCCCCCTGGGTACCCCGGACCTGATCCTCTTGATCAGCTTGAACATCCTCAACTTGGCGTCCCCGGCCACCGGCTCGTCGTAGGCGGCGATGATCTCCTGGTAGAAGTCCCAGGTCAACTGCACCGCCACGTGCTCCTCGGCGGTCAACACCTCATCGAGACGTTCCGCACGGGCAGGGGTGACCAGACTCCGGCGGGTCAACATCAACCGGCGGATCCCGTACAACGGATCACCTTTACGGCCCCGGTGGCCCAACGTCTCGTTCTGGACCCGCTGGCGGCACAGATCCAACTTGCCGGCGGCCAGATGCACCACATGGAACGGATCCATTACCTGCCGTGCTTTGCCTACCTGCTCTGATGCTGCTTTCGCGTAGCCGGAGTAGCCGTCCATCGTCACAGTCTTCACCGTGTCGCGGAACCGCTTCGGCCTGGCGGCCAGCCAGTCACCGAACGCATCGGCCGACCGGCCGGGCACCATGTCCAGCAGGCGTGCCGGCCCGACACCGTCGACCTGTGGGGTCAGGTCGACGATCACGGTGACGAAGCCCGGCGTGCCGTCACCGCGAACATGCTTCCATTTGTGCTCGTCGACGCCGAGGACCCGGACATGGTCAAGACGACCCGGGTCACCGCCGGTGAGATGCCGGCACGCGGACAAGGCCAGGGTGCAGGTCTTCTTCCAACCGATCCCCAGGCCGCGGGCGCAGGCTTTCACGCTCATGCCGTCTGTCGCCATGCGCTGCAGGATCCAGCGGGTGACCCGGCGGGTCACCGATTGCCGGTCGTCGGCTGCCTGGGGGATCGAAGCACGGAAGATGGCGACGTTGCAGTCGCCGTTGCCGCAGACCAGCCGGGGTACACGTACGTGCAGGACGCTGGGGTGCCCGGCGATGGGCAGGTCTGTGAGTCGTCGTTCGACGTGGTCACGGACCCGGCAGCCCTGTCCGCAGCCCGGGCAGCTGAGGTCGACGGTCACCGGGTGGCAGTACAGGTGGGTGACGTCGCCGGCGTCGGCGGCGTTGTCGATGCTCAGGCCGAGTTCGGCGGTTCTGCAGATCGTGTCGGCGACGAGGTTCGGGGCAGCAACAGGCGTGACGGTAGGGTGAGACATGGATCCTGGAGTGACTGATGAGGACGTTGAACACCTTCATCCTGTCACTGCAGGATCCTTCTGCTTTCCCGGCCCCTGACCCCTACATGTTGTAGCGGCCCATCCCGACGGCTTCACACTCGCTACGCACTCCGAAAGGCGAAGGGCCAGTTTATGGCGAACGGTGACGTCGTCGCTGATCGGGGCTATCGTTACCGTATTGTCCAGATCGCTCAGAGCAATGTATCGACGTGGTCGGTCCTGTCGGAGACTCTTCCCACCAGCACCCACCGGGTAGGATAACATCTGGAATAACGGGAGGAAGCCCGTGAAGGGTTTAGCGACAAGACGCGTGACTTTTACTCCAAGGCAATAGTCTGGAGTGCCCCACGTACTTGTTCGGCAAACTGGTTGCACCCGGAAGACTGTAGTGCATCGACCAGGGGTCTGCTGTTGGGGCGATTCTTCCAGTAGCTGAACTGGCTTCGTGTTGCAGGTAGTAAGCACTCAGGATGCGACCCGATGACCAGCATAAAGAAATCGTCCGCTGTATATACCTCGTACGGCTCGTCCTCTGGATGAGTCGTGAAGTCGCTTACCTTATTGTCAGTGAGGAGAATATCGGACCGTAGTGTCACAGCCGCCGCGTGAACGTGATAGTCGTTTTCATGATTCCCGGTGAAGGGTACGGTACTGGGGAAGTATTCCAGGGTCTCATCGATGCAATCTTTGATCATCTCCAGCCTGCGGTCTATCAGGTCGCTCGACGCTCTAGGGTTGTTCTTGCGAACATTTCTGAGTGCTTCGACAAAGACATCGTTCGTCGAGTGGAGTTGAAACATTCCGTCATTAAGGCACCTGAGATGAAAGAGCCAATCAAATATTGTCTTACTGACAATGATGTTGGCATCTACGAATACTCGCTGCGTCATGGTTCGCAGCATACCTGCCTTGGCCATTGACTAAAGACCCGGGCGCCAAGCTTATGGAGAAGGATGTGCGCTTGCGGCGCACATCACCGCTGGTGAACGGTTAGTCGTCGAAGACGTCGTCGTTCTCGACCTCGAAGGTGAGGAGACGATCGAGAGCCTTCTTGCGGTCGTGTGCCCGCTGCTGCTGTGCCTTCTGGACTTCGTCGCGGGTGAACCGCGTGTGAGATCCGACTTTGTAGGAGCCGATTTTTCCCTGCCGCGCCCACTTCATCAAAGTGGTTCGAGAGACGCCCAGCATGTCGGCGGCGACAGTACTGGTCAGCTCATTGGGGATCCTGCCGATCGAGACTTCCCCATGATCGGAGATGCTGGCCAGTGTCTGCAAGAGCACTCGCTCCACGCCTGCGGGGAGGGCGATCTCCTGGCCATCACTTGTTTTCAGCGAGAGTGTGACACCCGGGGAGACGGGAGTGTTCTTTGCTTCTTCAATGATCGTTTCGTTGATTGAGATTTGCTGATCGACGGGCATCGTTGCAGTCATGATGTCTCCTTTCCGTGCATCATGGACGCCACCGTGTTGCACGGTGTATCACGGTGTTGCACCGTGTGGAACCCACCCTAGACGGGTGTCACATACAAGTGCAACCCTTGTGGGGTGCTTCTCGGTGCTGTCCCGAGTCCAGAGTTCCCACTGAGCTTGCGTGTGAAGGGCTCGCCCTGGACAAGGGGTCTGATGCATGAAGTGAGACACTGAGTGTTGAACGCTCACCGCGTTCACCGAGAGGATGTCTTTCATGCCCAAACGCTATCCCCCAGAGTTTCGTGACGACGTCATCGCCGTGGCCCGAGCAGCTCAGAAAGCCGGCACACCCTTGACCCACGTCGCCGCGGACTTCGGTATCACCTCGTCGTGTCTGCGGCGCTGGCTGCGACTCGAGGCTGGTTCTGCCGCCTCCACGGCAGGAGATCAGGCTGATCTGGCTGCTGAGAACCGTCAGCTCAAAGCCCAGCTGCGCAGGGTCGAGCAGGAACGCGAGATCCTACGACGGGCTGCGGCGTACTTCGCCAAGGACGTCAACCCAAAATGATGTTCCCCTTCGTGGCCGATCTCGCCGCGGAGGGGATTGCCGTGGCAGTGACCTGCGCTGTGCTGGGACTGTCCCGGGCGTCGTACTACCGGTGGCGGCTCCGGCCGGTCACCGACGCTGAGATCACCGAGGCCTACCGGGCTAATGCCCTGTTCACCGCACACGCCCGGGACCCGGAGTTTGGGTACCGACTGCTGGCTGATCAGGCCCGGGAGGTCGGTGAGGCGATGGCCGATCGCACGGTGTGGCGGATCACCTCGGCCAACCGGTGGTTCAGCGTGTTCGGCAAGAAACGACGCCGTGGTGCCCGTCGGCCGGGCCCGGCGGTGCACGACGATCTGTGCACCGTCACCGACGCCGACGGACGTGTGCGCCACCGGTTCAGCGCCACGGCGGCGAACCGGTTGTGGCTCACCGACATCACCGAGCACCCCACAAAGGAGGGGAAACTGTACTGCTGTGCGATCAAAGACGTCTTCTCCGGCCGGATCGTCGGGTACGCCATCGACTCACATATGCACGCTGATCTGGCGGTACGGGCCTTGGACAACGCCGTGGCGATCCGCGCTGGTGCCGGTGAGGTTACCGGATGTGTGGTGCATAGCGACCGCGGATCCCAGTTCCGCAGCGGGGACTACCTCACCGCCCTGAAGCGCTACCGGATGGTCGGCTCGATGGGCAGAGTGGCTTCCTGTGGTGACAATGCGGCGATGGAGTCGTTTTTCGCCCTGCTGCAGAAAAACGTGCTGGACCGGCGGGTCTGGGACACCCGGGAGTCGTTGCGGGTGACGATCGTCACCTGGATTGAGCGCACGTATCACCGTCGTCGTCGGCAAGTGGGTCTGGGACGGTTGACCCCGGTGGAGTACGAGACCATGATGAAAACACCTGCCATCACGGCAGCGTAACCAACCTGTCTCAGATCATGCAGCAGACCCT
>JAKDNC010000803.1 GCA_030452025.1 Nocardioides sp.
AGAAGCTCCACGAAGATCTCTTCACCCCTTCCGAAGGAGCACAGCGGACGGAGAACGGCCGGGCCTGGCACGTGGCGATCGCGGCACTCGAGCCCGCGTTCCTCGACGGGCCGCAGGCAGAACGGACCGACATCCGCGAGGCCTATGAGAGCTATGTCGTCGACGCACCCTCTGTTGTCGAGGCCGCGGTTGCCGCGGAGCAATCGTCGGCGGCTGCGGAGGCTCCCGCGCTTCCGTCACCTTCAGCGGATATCGCCCACAAGCCCACCGCGCCCGCGGAACCCGTCGTGTCCGTCAATGCTGCCGCCCGCCTCGGCGATGGCATCCCGATGCTCAAGGAGAAGATCCGATGAACGAAACCATTCCCCTGTGCGTCCCCTCCGTGGGGATCGCCGAAGAGGCCGCGGTGTCGATGGCGCTGCGTTCGGGGTGGGTCGCCCCGGCGGGACCCCAGGTCGACGCCTTCGAGGCCGAACTGGCCGAATTGACCGAACGGCCGGCGGCGGTGAGCGTGAGCTCGGGAACGGCTGCCCTCCACCTCTCCCTGCTGGCCGCTGGAATCAGCGCCGGCGACGAGGTGGCGGTGGCAACACTGACCTTCGCTGCCACGGCGAACGCGGTGGCCTACATCGGAGCGACTCCTGTATTCATCGACTGTGATGAATCGGGACTGATGTCGCCCGAACTGCTGCGCCTGGCTCTGAGCGAGAGGGCGGCCGCAGGCCGTCCGATCCGCGCGGTCGTGCCCGTCGATGTCTACGGTCGACCCGTCGATCATCCTGCCATCGCCGAGGCGGCCAGGGACTTCGGTGCCATCGTCGTCGCGGATGCGGCCGAGTCCATTGGGGCTCGGCTCGGAGGGCGCCCCGCGGGATCCTTCGGGGATTTCGCCGCGCTGTCCTTCAACGGCAATAAGATCATCACCACATCCTCGGGCGGAGCGGTCCTGTGTCCGGACACCGACGCCGCCGAGTACGTGCGGTATCTGGCCACACAGGCGCGCCAGCCTGTGCCTCATTACGAACACACGGAGATCGGGTACAACTACCGACTGTCGAACATCCTGGCCGCTCTGGGCTCTGCACAGCTGGCCAGGCTGCCTGAGATCCTTCGGGCCAAGCGGTCCATCTATGAGGCCTATCGGAGCATGGCGGAGAGACTCGACGGCGTAAGCGTCCTCGATGCCGCCGAGGGCAACTGCTGGATGAACGCGCTCATCCTCGACTCCGAACAGGATGCTGCAGAGATGGCTCGAAATCTTGCCGAAGTGGGGATCGAAACCCGCCCGGTGTTCAAGCCGATGCATCTGCAGCCCGTGCACTCGGGCAGCGACCCGTCCTATATCACGGGGCGGGCCGAAGACCTGTTCCGTCGCGGAATCGTGCTGCCTTCGAGCACCGACCTGAGCGCTGAGCAGATCCACCGTGTCACCGATGCCGTCACCGCCGCCTGCACCTCAAGGAGCCGAGTGTGAAGACAGAATACTCACGTGCCTTAGTCTCGCCCCTCACCCCGATGACGAAGTCCTCGGTGCCGGAGGCACGATGGCGGCACTGGCCGCCCACGGCTGCGAGGTCCACGTCCTCGTGGCCTCGCAGGACATGCCTCCGCTGTACCTTGCTGACACGGCAGAGAAGATCCGTGCCGAAGCGCAGAGGGCGCATGCCGCACTCGAGGTCAAGACCACCGAGTTCCTGCCGCATCCTTCGGTCGAGCTTGCGCGGATGGGAGTTGCCGAACTCAACTCGGGAATCCAGGAGGCAGTCGACCGTCTCCAACCGG
>JAKDNC010000804.1 GCA_030452025.1 Nocardioides sp.
CTCCCGGGCCAGCTGCACCCCGCCGCCCGCGTCACGTTGACCGAACAGGTCCGCGAGCGAGATGCCCTCCTCGGGCGGTCGGACTGCGGGCATCGTGTCTGCGTGCTCGAGTCCCTCCTCCGGCACTTGGAAGCTTGCCGACATCAGGTAGATCGGTCGGCCGTTCTGGCGCGCCACCACGCGTCGGGTGGCGAAGGACTTCCCGTCACGCAGCGACTCCACGTCGTACACGATCGGGACGGTGGTGTCGCCGGGCCGCAGGAAGTAGGAGTGCAGCGAGTGCGGGTTGAACCCGGGCGCCGTGCGTGCGGCCGCGATCAGCGCCTGTGCGGCGACCTGGCCGCCGAAGACTCGCTGGAGCTCGGTGTCGGGCTGACGACCGCGAAAGAGATTCTTGTCGATGTCCTCGATGTCGAGCAGCTCGACGAGCTCCTCGGCTGACTTCGGCACGGGCCGCCCTCAGTTCTGGTTTTCGGGGCCGTCGAGCCCGGCCAGGAATTGCTCGAACTGTTCACCGATCTCGTCGCCGGTGGGAATCGGCTCGTCTTCGGCGAGCAGGCTCTGACCTGCCTGCTCCGAACGGGCGAACGCGTCGTACTGCTGCTCGAGACCGGCCACGACCTCGGCCACGTCTGGGTGCTCGGCCAGGTAGTCGGCGATCTCGCGGGCCTTCGCGTCGGCTGCCACCTTGATCTCGTCGAGGTCGAAGGAGAGCCCGGAGGAGTCCTCGACGCCCTCGAGCAGCACCTGCGCGGCGAGCGGGTAGTCGAACTGGGCGAGGTAGTGCGGAACGTGGGCGACATACCCAGTCGCGTCGTGACCCTTCTGCCCGAGTCGGATCTCGACCAGCGCCTGCGCCGACGCGGGGACACGCATCTCGCCCAGCCACGGGTTGCGCCGCAGCATCAGGCCGGCGCGGTTGGCGTGCTGGGTCAGCGCCAGCGGGCGCGAGTGGGGAGCGGCCATCGGCACGGAGCCCATGGAGACGACCAGATTCACCGCGAAGTGTTCGACGACCGCGCGCACGTCACGGGTGAACGCTTCCCAGCGAGTGTCCGGCTCGGGTCCGGTCAGGAGCAGGTAGGGGTGGTCGAGCCCGTCGCGCATGAGGCGCACGACGAGGCGCGGTGGCTCGTAGTCCTCGTAGTGGTCGCTGACGAACGAGACGACCGGTCGACGGGCACGGTAGTCATGGAAGACGTCGACCTCGAAGGTCGCCACAACGGGACCGGCGTGGTCGGCCAGCAAATGGTCGACGGCCAGCGAGCTGCCGTTCCCGGCGTCGAGGAAGCCCTGCAGAGCGACGACGAGGGGCAGCGACTCGCCACGGTCGAGCCCGTCGACCTCGTCCACGATGTGTACGTACTTCACTACATCCGCCCTTCTTCCGGTGGGATCGGCCACTGGTCCAGTCTCGACCCTAGTGCGCCAACCACGCACAACCGTGCGGTGTTCCCCGATTCGGGCGTGGCTGATATCACCCGAAGGTTGCCAGGACCTTCTTCCCGGCCGCCCGGGCCAGCTCCCGGGAGTCGATCCCCAGCAACTGCCTGAGCACGTCGTCCTGTCCCTGCTCGCTGGTGCCGCCATCGTCGTGCATGGTGTCGAGGAGGCGCCACAGCGCGTCCTCACCGTAGGTGTCGGCGATGAACTCGCAGGCGTACCAGGAGATCCCGTAGTTGGCCGCGGAGCTGTCCCCGTTGAAGTTCGAACTGCTCGGCATCGCGTCGAGGCCCTCGCGTGCGGCGTCCACGGTCACCCGCGAGATGGTTCTTTCCTAT
>JAKDNC010000805.1 GCA_030452025.1 Nocardioides sp.
CTCTGTCGGACGCTGCTGGATCGACATCGGGTCCGGCCGGTGGGACCGCAGTGGCCGTCGCAGCGAGGTGCGCGTCAACCGGGTCATCCGGGTCGACCCCGCCGCGGTCCGCCGTGACGGCGCGGTCCTGGACGAGCAGCTCTTCGGCGCCGTCGCCGCGGCCGGGCGGGCCGTCGCGCAGGGACGGGAGTACGACGACGACCCGGCCTGAGCGCACGAAGGGGGCCGGTCACCGTTGGCGGATTCACGGGGTGCTCGCAACACCGTGGGTTTTCGTCTAGGTGGTTAGGCACTCTGAAGTAGATCACGAAGACGCTCGGCTGGGGTTGCCTAGTCGAGCGTCTTTCGTGGTCTGGCGTTGAGCTCTTGGGCGACGTACTCCAGCTCTGCGAGGCCGTGGACGCTCAGGTCGGTTCCCTTGGGGAAGTACTGGCGTAGTAGCCCGTTGGTGTTCTCGTTGGAGCCGCGCTGCCACGGGGAGGCCGGGTCGCAGAAGTAGACGGGCATGTCCGTGCTCATCGTGAACGAGGCGTGCGTGGCCATCTCGGATCCTTGGTCCCAGGTCAACGACCCCCGCAGATGCTCCGGCAGGGAGTTCATGGCCGCCACGAGCTGGTCGCGCACGGTGACCGCGTCGTGGGTGTCGGGCAGGTGCAGCAGCATCACGTACCGGGTGGTGCGCTCGACCAGGGTCCCGATCGCCGAGGCGTTGTTCTTGCCGGTGATCAGGTCACCTTCCCAGTGGCCCGGCACCGCCCGGTCCTCAACGCACGCCGGCCGGTCACTGATCATGATCATCGGATCGACGAATCGCGGCCGGCGCACCCCACGAGCCTGGGGTCTACGCCTGGTGCGCCCAGTGCGCAGCGCGGCCTGAACCTCACGTTTGAGGCCACCACGGGCCTGGAAGTACAAGGATTGATAGATCGTCTCGTGGCTCACGCGCATGCTCTCGTCGTCGGGGTGGTCGACCTTGAGCCTGTTGCTGATCTGCTCCGGGGACAACTTCCGCGCTAGTGCATCGACGACGTACTCCCGCAGTGGCCCCTCGGTGGCCAGTTTCGAGGGTTTCGGGCGGGCACGCTCGTGCATGGACTGGTGATGCCCTTGGTAGGGCGAGTACCTGCCGTTGGCGTCGCGGTGGGCCGCGACTTCACGAGTGATCGTCGAGGGCGAACGGCTCAGGCCCGCGGCGATCGCACGCATCGAGGTGCCCTGCTTGATCCCGTCGGCGATGACCAGCCGCTCCGCCAGCGACAACAGCCTGCCCGTGCCCACCACGTCGTCCATAGCCTTGTGCATAGCCGCCCGTTTGGCCGGTGGCCCGGTGACGCGCCCATCGGGATAGAGCTTTCGACCGTGGCTGCGCCGGATCCCTCGCTTCCAGTACCGGCCCGTATCGATCGACACCCCCACACGACGGGCGGCGACCGAGTGATGCACGCCCTCGGCCAGCAGTCGGTCGAACTCGGCCCGCGCCTGCGGCTTGCCCAACGGCAACGGCGAAGCCGGCACAAGACCGGCCTCGACCAACAGCCGACGAGCCAACCCGTGTGAACGGCCCACTGCACGCGCAGCGGCACCGATCGAGTCTTCCCGCTCGAAGACACTCACCACCTGAGCGATCAGCTCCGGCGTGGCCTCCCAACGCTCTGAAACGACCATGGTCCTCGCAACTCCTCAAGTTGAGGTGTTGCGAGGACCATGTGAACCGAAGGATGGTGCGGGGCCCCCTTCGTCGTGCCGGCCGACAGACGGTCAGCGTGAAGTCATGTCGAGGG
>JAKDNC010000087.1 GCA_030452025.1 Nocardioides sp.
CTCTACTCCATCGACGAGGTCGACTGGGGGCAGTCCGTCTCGGTCCGGGTCACCTCGCCCGAGCTGTCCGCCGAGCAGGCGGACAAGGCGGGATACAGCTCCCCCGAGATCGTCGCTGTCGTGCACGGACCGATGCGCAATCCCCTGGGAGACGCACCGGACGACGCCACGCCCTCGGTGTCGCTGAGCGAGGACGAAGGTGCCACGATCACCACAGCGGCCGGCCCGATCCGGCAGCTCAACCGATACGAGACGACGAGCCGGTCCTACCTCCCCGGTCGGCACTGGATCTCGATCCGGATGAGCGGGCCGGGAGAAGGCCAGCCGATCGAAGTCCCGGTCGACATCGAGGTCGACGTGCAGGGAGAGCCGTCGGGCGTGCCGAGCTATGGCGAGGAGGGCGACCCGTTCCTGATCAGTGAGGGCGAGTGGGCGCCCACGGTCTCTGACGCAGGCACCGGCCTGTCGGTTGTGCGGATGGTGGCCTCGGCCGTGCTCGGGGTGGGCGGTGCGGCATGCATCGCGGTCGGGACGCTGCGGCTGCGCCGGCGGAGAGTCGGCCCCGCTTGACGAGTGGCCCAGCCCGGACCTGGTCTCAGAGCACGAGCAGCAGGATCGCGGCGACGAGCGCAAGGACGCCCGCGCCGATCAGCGCCACGCTGCCCGCTCGCGACGGCGGGGCCGGGGACGTCCCTGACCCGGTGGGCGGCTGCCCCACGGGTTGGGCGCCCAGGACGGACGTGCTGGACGGGACCCGGGTCTGCTGGCCCGAGTCTGTCCCGCCGGTCTGTTGGGTGGCGTAGGACCCCTGGGTCGGCGCCCCGTCGGGAGCCGGCGGAGACGCGTTCGCCAACGCGGCGACATGGCGGAACTCGTCCTCGATGACGATCGGTTCCCCGGGAGGCACAGGCACGGAGACCAGGTCGAGCGCAGCGAGTTGCTCGCGCATCTGCGTTGCGGACTCCTGTCTCTGCAGTGGATCTTCCGCGCACGCCTGCTCGAGCAGGTCGAGAAATCCGTTGAACCGTTCATCCTCGTTGCGTAGCGCGGACAGGTCGACGCCGGACGACTCCGACGACGGTCGCTCACCCGTCAGGAGCTCGAGGCTCACCCGGGCCACGGAGTAGAGGTCTGAGCGGTAGTCGGGGTCGGCACCCTGCCACTGCTCGGGCGCCATGTAGCCCGGGCTCCCGATCACCATCGATGCGCGTGTCATCCGGGGCTCGTCGAGGGGCGCGGCGATGCCGAAGTCGGTGAGCCGCAGGTGCGGCATGCCGTTGCCGGTGGCCTCCAGGAGCAGGTTCGCCGGCTTGATGTCCCGGTGGACGATGTCGGCCGCGTGCACGGCCTCGAGGGCCTGCAGCGTCTGGTCTGTGAGCAGACCCACCCACCGCAACGGCAGGGCGCCGTACTTCTTGAGCAACCCGGAGACGGAACCCCCGCGCATCAGCGGCATCGTGAACAGCACCCGGTCGTCCATGCCTGCCCACGACTGGGGCGTGACGACGTGGAGGTGGTCGATCCGCATCGACTGCTCGCGCACGAACCGCAGGAGCGAGGATGCGTCAGACTGGCGCAGAATCTTGGCCGCCTTGACGTCGCCGTCGGACTGGTCCAGCACGCACCACACCGTGCCCATACCGCCGCTGGCGATCGGGTCGAGGAGTTCATAGCGACCTGCGAAGACTTCACCCACGAGCCACACCATAACCGTTGGGTGGCCCGGACTTCTCACGCCGCCGGGGTATCAGGGAAGATGGTGTCCATGAGTCAGCAGCCGTTCTCCCGTCCTGGTGCCGTCGACCTCTCCGGATTCAGCGGTCCGGGCTCCGCAGGCCAGCCTGGCGCAGCCCCGCAGCCCGGGGGCGCCCCAGTCGGTTCCTCCGGTCCGTACTCCCTCGAGATCACCACCGAGAACTTTCAGTCGGTCCTCGAGTCCTCCCGCACAGCGCCGGTGCTGCTCGCCTTCTACTCGCGCACGCAGATGCCCGACAGTGCTCGGCTCGCCGCCGACCTTGCCACGCTCTCCGCAGAGTTCGAGGGACGTTTTCTCGCCGGGCTCGTCGACATCGACGCGCAGCAGGAGATCGCCCAGGCGATGCAGATCCCGCAGGTCCCGCTCGTGGTCGCCGTCATCGACGGCCGCCCGATGCCGTTGCTCCAGGACGCGCCACCGATCGACGAGCTCCGCACCGCCCTCAACCAGGTGATGCAGCAACTGACCACGCAGGGCATCGCCGGCCGTCACCAGCCGATGAACCACGCGACCGAGGGCGACGTCGAGCAGGAGGACGAGATCGACCCGCGTTACGCGCCCGCCCAGGATGCGCTGGCCGCCGGCGACATCGACCTCGCGGTGGCGGAGTACCAGAAGTTGATCGACGCCAACCCGGCCGACACCGAGGCCACCGCCGGCCTGGCGATGGCCAAGGTGCTGCAGCGCACCCAGGGCGTCGACCTCAACACCGCCCGGGCCGCAGCAGCGGAGGACCCCGACGACATCGACGCGCAGACCTTGGTCGCCGACCTGGACATGCTCGGCGGACACGTCGAGGACTCGTTCCTGCGCCTGGTCGACCTGGTCCGTCGCACAGCGGGCAAGGACCGGGACAAGGCACGCAACCACCTGATCGGGCTCTTCGCGGCCGTCGGCAACGATGACCCGCGGGTGACCAAGGGTCGCCAGAGCCTCGCCTCCGCACTCTTCTGAGCCCAGTCGTCGCGAACTGACCGTCTAGCCAAGCGTGGCGCGGGCCGCCTCGAGCCGGGCCACCGGAACGCGGAACGGCGAGCAGGAGACGTAGTCGAGCCCGACCTCGTCGAAGAAATGGATCGACGCCGGGTCGCCGCCGTGCTCACCACAGATCCCCAGATGCAGGTCGGGGCGGGCCTCACGGCCGGTCCTCGCTGCGTGCCGAACCAGCCGCCCGACGCCCTCGGTGTCGAGGGACTCGAACGGGGAGACGCCGAAGACGCCGGCGTCCAGGTAGGTGCTGAAGAACGCCGCCTCCACGTCGTCGCGGGAGAACCCCCAGGTCATCTGGGTGAGGTCGTTGGTGCCGAAGGAGAAGAATTCTGCGGACTCCGCGATCTCCGCCGCGGTCATGGCTGCCCGGGGCAACTCGATCATGGTGCCGACCTTGTGGGGGATGCGCACGCCGCGCTCGTCCTCGACCTCGTCGCAGACTGCCTCGATCTCGTCCTTGACCAGGTCCAGCTCTCGCACCGTGGCGACCAGCGGGATCATGATCTCCGGCAGGGCATCACCACCGCCGGCGATCCGGTCCGCCGCGGCCTCGAGGATCGCCCGGGCCTGCATCTTGAAGAGGCCCGGAATGACGATCCCGAGGCGCACCCCGCGCAGGCCGAGCATCGGGTTCTGCTCGTGCAGCCGGGTGACCGCATCCAGCATCCGGTGATGGTCGGTGTCGCTGTTGCCGCGTTCGTCCTCGAGCGCGACAGCCACCGAGACCTCGGTGAAGTCGGGCAGGAATTCGTGCAGTGGCGGGTCGATCAGCCGGATGGTGACCGGTAGACCGTCCATCGCCTCGAGGATCCCCGTGAAGTCCTCACGCTGGAGAGGGAGCAGGGCATCGAGGGCGGCGGCCTGGCCCGCCTCGTCGTCGGCGACGATGAGGTCCTCGACCAGCGAGCGTCGATCGCCGAGGAACATGTGCTCGGTGCGGCAGAGGCCGATGCCCTGGGCACCGAACCTGCGGGCCCTCGCTGCATCCTCGGGCGTGTCGGCGTTCGTCCGCACCTGCATGCGGCGGGTGGCATCGGCGTGCTCCATGATCCGCGCGACCGAGCTGACGAGATCCTCGTGCACCTCCTCGCCCTCGAAGTGGCGCACCACGAAGGAGTCGGAGACGGCGACGGCCCCCGCGAAGACTTCACCGGTCGTGCCGTCGATCGAGATCACATCGCCCTCCCTGAGGACGTCGCCGCCACGCACCCGGAGTTGCTTGCTTTTCACGTCGACCTCCAGCGCCTCCGCGCCACAGACGCACGTCCGCCCCATCCCGCGGGCCACGACCGCCGCGTGTGAGGTCTTGCCGCCCCGACTGGTCAGGATGCCGGTCGCCGCGACCATGCCGCGCAAGTCGTCGGGACTGGTCTCCTGACGGACCAGGATCACGTCCTCGCCCTTCTCGGCGAGCGCGACCGCGGTGTCGGAGTCGAAGACGATCTTGCCGACGGCGGCGCCGGGGGAGGCGTTCATCCCGGTGGCGATCAGCGTCCGTTCGGCGTCGTCGTCGAAGCGGGGGAACATCAGTTGGGCAAGCTGGGCGCCGGTGACCCGACGTACCGCCTCATCCATGTCGATCAGGCTCTCGTCGACCATGTGCATCGCGATCCGGAAGGCAGCTCCGGGAGTGCGTTTGCCGACGCGGGTCTGCAGCATCCACAGCTTTGCGTCCTCGATGGTGAACTCGATGTCACACATGTCGAGGTAGTGGTTCTCGAGCTTCTCCATGATGGCCAGGAGCTCGTCGTAGGACGGCTTGTCGATCGTCTCGAGATCGGCGAGGGAGACGGTGTTGCGCAGGCCAGCGACAACGTCTTCGCCCTGCGCGTTCTGCAGGTAGTCGCCGTAGACACCCTGGGCGCCCGAGGCAGGGTCGCGGGTGAAGCAGACGCCGGACCCCGAGGTCATGCCGCGGTTGCCGAAGACCATCGCCTGCACGTTGACCGCCGTGCCAAGGTCCTGTGGGATGCGTTCCTGACGGCGGTAGAGGACCGCACGACCGGTGTTCCACGAGTCGAAGACCGCGCGCACAGCCAGATCGAGCTGTTCGCGCGGGTCCTGCGGGAAGTCACTACCGGTGTGGTTGCGGATGAGGGACTTGTACGTCGTGACGAGCTCACGCAGGTCGTCGACGTCGAGGTCGAGGTCGTTGGCGGTGCCGCGACGGTCCTTCAGGGCATCGAGCTCCGCCCCGAAGAGGCTGTCGTCGACGCTGAGCACGGTGGAGCCGAACATCCCCAGCAGGCGGCGGTAGGAGTCGACCGCGAAGCGCTCGTCGGAGGACTGGTCGGCCAGGCCCACGACGGATTCGTCGTTGAGGCCCACGTTGAGGACGGTGTCCATCATGCCGGGCATGGAGAACTTCGCACCCGAGCGCACCGAGACCAGCAGCGGGTCTGCCGGGTCGCCGAGGCGACGGCCCATAGCGGTCTCCAGGGCGCTCAGGTGTGAGGCGACCTCGTCGGCCAACCCGTCGGGCTCCTTGCCCAGGGAGAGGAAGGACTTGCAGGCCTCCGTGGTGATCGTGAATCCCGGCGGAACGGGGAGCCCGATCCGCGTCATTTCCGCAAGGTTCGCGCCCTTGCCGCCCAGAAGGTCTTTCTGGTTCCTGTCGCCGTCAGCGAAGTCGTACACGAACGAGGCCATCCCACGATGATGCCTGCCCCCGCGTGGGCAACCACACGCGGGGCGGAAGTACCTGTCAGTTCGAGCCGACTCGAGGCCTCCGGGCGTCAGTTCGTGCCGACTCGAGGGCTCAGGGCCGGCCGGATTCCGTGTACGGCGCACCGGTTCCGCCGAGCCGAGCCAACGCTGCCTCGACGCGCCGAGCGGTGAAGTCGGTGGCGCGGTCGCGGACCTCGTCGATGGTGCAGAACGTGGCGCTGCGGATCTCGCGCTCCTCGAGCACCATCGAGTCGGTGACCGCGGAGTCGTGGACGCCTCCGTCGAAGACCAGTGTCACCGCGTCATCCCACCCCGACCACGGCGGCAGCCAGTCGGTGAGCACGAGGTCCCCGGCCGGGAACGTCACGCCGAGTTCCTCCTCGAGCTCCCGCGTGGTGGCCAGCCTCGGGGACTCGTTGACCTCGACGACGCCTCCGGGGAGGTCCCAGTCGCGCTTGTAGGTCAGCTGGCACATCAGCACCCGGTTCGCGCGGTCACGAACCAGCATCTGTCCGATCGCGCGCTTTCGCGGGAGGAACGAGTTGAGCATCGACCGGAAGCCCTCCGGGTCGCTGACCGGCGGGTCGGTGACCAACCGGGCGTAGACCACGCAGTCACCGGTGACATCGCGACGTACCCCTTCGCGTCGGAGGCCGGACCAGGTGGCGATCCGCTGCCCGTCCTCGTCGTCGACGGGAAGTAGCGCCTCGACCCGGGTGTGGGCCTCGAGCGCGGTGGCCACGTCCCCGGAGACCACGTCGACCGCCGTGCGAAGGCCCTGCGCCTGGAGTTCGACGGACCAGGTGATCTGGGCAGCGCCGTCGGGGAGCACGGCCATGTTTGTCAGCTGCGAGGTCACCTGCTCACACTATCCAGCCGCCGGGAACGCGTGATGGCGACCAGTCGCTGGTGGGCACGTTCGGAGATCGGATTCTCTGTCCGACGCGATGCCAGCTCGACCAGGGCCCACAGGTCTGCGGCGTGGCCGAGCTCAACCAGGTCTCCTTCGACGTCCGGAGCCGCGAAGACAGACAGCACCCCGTCGACGAGTTCGGGGTCGCGGTCGAACCGGAGCAGGTTCCCGAGGTCGGCAACCGGTGAGCCCGCGTGGGCGAATTCCCAGTCGAGCAGCGCGGTGATCCGGCCGGACTCGGGGTCGACGAGCAGGTTCTTCGGGTTGAAGTCGCTGTGCACCAGGCACGTACGTCCGATCGGATCGAGCAGGTCCTGCGCATGGTCGGCCATCTCGAGGAGCGCGGACAGGTCGTTCTCCGCCCATCCGGCCAGGGCGCTGCGCGGCGCCAGGTGCTCGACGAAGGTGCGCAGGTCGGCGCACTCCGGCCCCCAGGAGCCGACCCGGAGCTCGGCATCCTCGAACCGGCCGGGGGAAAGGAACGGCATGCCACTCAACGTGTTCAGCAGCCCACCGAGCTCCTCGCCAATCCGGCGTCGAAGCCCCGGGTCGGCCTCGGGCAGCACCAGGTCCAACCGGGTGCCCGGCATCCGCTCGGTGACCAGGACCGCCGGGACGTCGGCCTCGAAGTCGGGGCGACGGAGCTCGAGGATCCCGGGCACCGGCAGCAGGCCCCGCACCAGCCGCAGGACCGCCGCGTCGATGTCGATCTTCGTCGGCCCTGCCTTGGCCGACCGTGCCCCATAGATGCGTACGACGACCGGCTCGCCGGTCGCGTCGGCCAGGAAGGTCTCTCCACTGTGTCCACCCTCGAGGGGGGTGAGCCCTCCGGGCAGCACTCAGGCGCCTGCGCGGTGTCGGAACCAGACCGTTGCCAGCGGCGGGACCACGATCGCCGCGCGCGCCGGGTGACCGGACCATTCGCCGATCACCGCCTCGAAGCCACCGAGGTTGCCGACCCCTGAACCGGTGTAGGTGGTCGCATCGGTGTTGAGCACTTCGTCCCACCGGCCCGGCGAGGGCAGCCCCAGTTGGAAGTCTTCGTAGGGGGAGGGCGAGAAGTTGGCGACGCAGACCAGGTCCGCGGCGCCGGGGGCGCGGCGCACGAACGAGAAGACGTTGCGCTGGGCGTCGTTGCCGTCGATCCAGGCGAAGCCGGACTCCTCGTGGTCACGGGCATAGAGCGCCGGGGTCTCCCGGTAGACCGTGTTGAGGTCGCGGACCAGGGACCGCACCCCCTGGTGCTCCGGATGGTCGAGCAGCCACCAGTCGAGCTCACGGGCCTCGGCCCACTCCGACTCCTGACCGAGCTCGGAGCCCATGAAGAGCAGCTGCTTGCCCGGATGGGCCCACTGCACGGCGAGGTAGGCGCGCAGATTCGCCAGCTGCTGCCACCGGTCGCCGGGCATCTTGCGGAGCAGGGACCCCTTGCCGTGCACGACCTCGTCGTGGGAGAGGGGCAGGACGTAGTTCTCCGAGTAGGCGTAGGCCAGGGAGAAGGTGAACTCGCCGTGGTGGTGCACCCGGTGGATCGGGTCGTGCTGGACGTAGGAGAGCGAGTCGTGCATCCAACCCATGTTCCACTTGAAGCCGAACCCGAGACCGCCCTCGGAGGTCGGCCGGGTGACGCCGGGCCACGCGGTCGACTCCTCGGCAACCATCATGGTCCCGGGGCAGCGGCGGTGGACGGTGGCGTTGAGCTCCTGGAGGAACTGCACGGCCTCGAGGTTCTCCCGGCCGCCGTGCACATTGGGTGTCCACTCGCCCGGCTCGCGGGAGTAGTCGAGATAGAGCATCGAGGCGACCGCATCGACTCGAAGCCCGTCGGCGTGGAACTCCTCGAGCCAGTAGAGCGCGCTGGCGACCAGGAAGTTGCGCACCTCGGGGCGCCCGAAGTCGAAGATGTAGGTGCCCCACTCGGGATGCTCCCCGCGGGTCGGGTCCGCATGCTCGTAGAGCGGGGTGCCGTCGAAGCGGGCGAGCGCGAACTCGTCCTTGGGAAAGTGTGCGGGCACCCAGTCCAGGAGTACGCCGATCCCGGCCTGGTGGAGTCGGTCGATCAGAAGCCGCAGCCCGTCCGGATCGCCGAACCGCGCCGTGGGCGCGAAGTAGGAGGTCACCTGGTAGCCCCACGAGCCGCCGAACGGATGCTCCATCACCGGCATCAGCTCGACGTGGGTGAACCCCAGCTCTCGCACGTAGGCGACGAGTTCGTCACCCAGCTCGACGTAGGTCTTCGCCGAGCCGTCGGCATGCTTGCGCCAGGACCCGAGGTGCACCTCGTAGGCCGACATCGGTTCCTCAGTCGCGCGGCCGCGCGACCGGGCGAACATCCACTCGTCGTCGGCCCACGCATGGGCGGACCGCGTGACCACCGAGGCGGTCAGCGGCGGCACCTCGGTCGCACGAGCCATCGGGTCGGCCTTCTCGCGCCAGTGGCCGTCCGGTCCGAGCAGGGAGAACTTGTAGCGCGCGCCCGGGCCCACGTCGGGCAGGAAGATCTCCCACACTCCGGAACTGCCCAGCTGGCGCAGGGGAGTGGCCCGCCCGTCCCAGGCGTTGACGTCGCTGACCAGGCGCACGCCACGAGCGTGTGGCGCCCAGACCGCGAAGGAGGTCCCGGTGACGCCGCTGTCGTAGCTCCGGACATTGGCGCCGAGCACCTGCCACAGCTGCTCGTGGCGCCCCTCGTTGATCAGGTGCAGGTCGGTCGGCCCGAGAGTGGGCAGGTAGCGATACGGGTCGTCGTACGTCGTGGAGGGGGCCTCGCCGTAGGTCACCGCGACGCGGTAGTCAGGCACTGAGGAGACCGGCAGCTCACCGACCCAGATGCCGCCGTGCTCGTGGGTCAGCGGCGTCCGGTCGCCCCCGTCGTGCGGTCCGTGCAGGACCTCGACGGCGGCTGCCAGCGGACGGAGCACACGCACGGTGACGCCGTCCTCGTGCGGGTGAGCGCCGAGGACCGAGTGCGGGTCGCCGTGGGCGCCGTTGACGAGCAGGTCGAGTTCGGCGGTGTCCATGGGGCGGATCGCCACGTCGCCACCTCCTAGCGGTTGGTGATGCGGGTGATGCCGGCCAGCGGGATGCCCAGCCAGGTGGGTCGGTTGCGCGCCTCGTATACGCATTCGTAGACGGCCTTGTCCGCCTCGTAGGCATCGAGCAGCAGTTGTTCGTCGGGGGTCAGGTCACGACCCGCGTACGCCGCCACGAACGCGTCGCGGCTGCGTTGCGCCCATTCGTGGCCACGGATCATCCGCAAGTCGTTGGACTCGTCGTCCCCCTGGGCGAACGAGCGGGCGATGACGGCCGCGGCGTAGTCGAAGGAGCGCAGCATCCCGGCCACGTCGCGCCACGGTGAGTCCGGCAGCAGTCGGTC
>JAKDNC010000806.1 GCA_030452025.1 Nocardioides sp.
CGACCCACTGCCCGGCGACGTCGAAGACGTCCTGCAGGTGGCGGGTGCCGAAGGTCGAGTAGTACGGGGCGCGGATCTCGGTCATCCCGATGGTGCGGGGCTTGGCCGGGCGCCAGGCGCGGGGGACGAAGTTCATGGACACATCGAAATCAATGGCATTCGACATTGTGTTTCCTTTCTTCGGTGTCGGCGGTGTGCCGACTGGGAGTGGTCAGCTGCGGGCGAGGGGAACCTGCGCGAGGACCGCGGTGAGCTCCTTGATCCGGTGATTCTCGAGGTCGTGGACGAGGTCGGCGATCTCGTCTCGCAGTCCCACCTCGGCGAATGGGGAGGTCAGTGCGTCGAACTTCCTCCGTGCGCCCGCCCAGTCGAGCGGGTGCGTGGTGAAGCCCTCGTAATCATCCGTGCTGGCCCGGAACTGCGTGCCATCGCCGAGCGTGACGACGAGGTCGGCGCACATGTGCTCGGGGAAGCGGTCGCTGAACTCCTTGGAGGGAGTGATCGTCACCTTGCGCATGAGGTCCTGCACATCGTCGTCGACGATGCGCTCGGACTCGTACTGAGCTGGGTTGAGCTCCCCGTCGAGGAGGACAACGGCGACCATCCAAGGCAGTGAGTGGTCGGCCTCTTCCTTGGTGCGGATCGAGCGCTTGTCGCCCTCCTCGCCGCCGCCGATGATCGAATACGCGACGTCGAAGGTCGCCAGCTCGACGCTGGCGATGGCATCGGTGCGGAACCCCTCCTGGCTGCGGATGTCCTGGGCTGCATCGAGTGCGGACTGGGAGTGGATCTCGGCGTTGTGCTTCTTGATGATCGTGCCGGTGACCTTCTCCAGATCCTCGGCCGACCAGTCGAGATCGAAGTCCCCAGCCAGGGCCTTGAAACCCTTGTTGCCCTCGAAGACTTGGGCGGGTCCGGTGATCCCGTGTGCGGCGAGAAGGGCGTCGAAGACTCCCTCCTTCGACACGTGCGGGTAGGCCAGGCCCTTCCAATGGCTGAGATCACCGGTGCGCGTCACCCGCAGGGCGACGTTCGCGGTTCCGGCCATGGCGGCCGCGTGGGCGATCTGCTCGGCGTTCAGACCCAGTGCCTTCGCCGAGGCGGCGCTAGCAGCGAACGCGCCCTGTGTCGTGTGGTCGAAGCCAAGGTCACGGACCGGAGCGACGTCCGAGAGGCGCGCGTGGATCTGATAGGCCACGGCGAAGGCCGTGAGGAAGTCCGCCCCCGAAGCGTCTGCGTGCTCGGCTGCGGCGAGGACCGCGCCCATATTGTCCGACGGGTGGTTGGTCTCATCCTTGGCGAGGTAGGCATCCATGAAGTCGAGATACCTGCTCAGGGCCGAGTTAAAGAAGGCGGCGTGGTCCGGGCTGGTGTGGCCGCCGCCGATGAGGGTGGCTCCCTGCCCGGCATCGAGATCTTCGATCAGTGCGCGGATCTCCTGCAGCGGCTCGGCATCGAGGGCGCCGATGGCGACGCCGATCGTGTCGAGGACGCGGATCTTGAGCTGCTCGAGGGCCTGCTCGCTGAGCATGTCCAGCGAGGCCTTGTCGACGAATTCGGCGAGTGCCTGCACATCGGTGAGTGTCTGTGTGGCTGTTGTCTGACTGTTTGTCATTTTGACCTCTCCTAGTTAGGTTAGGTATTCCTAACTATTTCATCAAAAGTATCTTGATGTCAAGGTACTTTTGGTGAATCTGGATCACAGTGAGGCAATTGTTGTGATTGGTCTGACGTTGACGTGAGATTGATTGTTGAGCAGAATGGGCGGTTGTT
>JAKDNC010000807.1 GCA_030452025.1 Nocardioides sp.
AGCAGGTGAAGATGCGTCTCAAGGGCGGCCGCACGGGCCAGCGGGCGGTGATCTGCGAAGACCTGGAGCTGACCGGTGTGATGAAGCCCTATGACCTCGAGGTCTGGTACGGCGAGCGGGTCGCGGTCCTCGGCTCCAACGGATCCGGCAAGTCCCACTTCCTCCGGCTGCTCGCGGGCGGAGGTTCCGACCCCGACATCGAGCACCAACCCATCGGCGAGGTCCGGATCGAGCCGGTCCGCCACACCGGCCGGGCGAAGCTCGGCGCCCGGGTGCGACCCGGCTGGTTCGTCCAGACGCACGAGCATCCCGAGCTGATCGGCCGCACGCTGCTGGAGGTCCTCCATCGCGGTGACCAGCACCGCGACGGGATGGGGCGTGAGCAGGCCGCGCGGGTGCTGGACCGCTACGAGCTCGCGCACGCCTCGGAGCAACCCTTCGAGTCGCTCTCCGGCGGCCAGCAGGCCCGGTTTCAGATCCTGCTGCTCGAGCTCTCCGGGGCCACCCTGCTGCTGCTCGACGAGCCGACCGACAACCTCGACGTCCAGTCCGCTGAGGCGCTCGAGGAGGGGCTCGAGCAGTTCGAGGGAACGGTCCTCGCCGTCACCCACGACCGCTGGTTCGCCCGCGGCTTCGACCGGTTCCTGGTCTACGGAGCCGACGGGGCGGTCTACGAGTCCCCCGCCCCGGTGTGGGACGAGGGGCGCGTGGAGCGCGTGCGCTAGACGGCTACTTCCAAGCGGTCACTGCCGGGTCAGGAGGACGACGAGGCGTCGGAACCCAACTCGATGCTGGTGGTGTGCTGGTCCCCGTCGCGGACGTAGGTGACCTCGACCTTGTCGCCGGGGCGGTAACTGCGGATCGTGGCTACCAGTGCGTCGGCGCCGGAGATCTGAGTGTCGTCGACCTTGGTGATCACGTCGTTTGCCTCGAGTCCTGCGTCCCCGGCGGTCGAGCCGTCCGTGACCTCCTGGACGGCTGCTCCGGAGGCCACCTGTGCGCCGTCGGGCAGGCTGCCCTGCTGGCCGTCCTGGGTGGCGCGGACGTCGGAGACCGTGATCCCCAGCCGCGCGTGGGTAGGCGCGTCCCCGGCCAGCATCTGCTTGACCACCGGCATCACCTCGTCGATCGGGATCGAGAATCCCAGACCGATCGAGCCGCTCGCCTCGCTCGAGGTCGACGACGACGCGGTTCGGATCGAGGAGTTGATCCCGACCAGGTTCCCCAACATGTCGACCAGGGGTCCACCGCTGTTGCCGGGGTTGATCGCCGCATCCGTCTGGATCGCGGGGTAGGTCGTGCTGTTGCCCTGCTTGTCCGAGCCGACGTTGACCGGACGGCTCAGGGCGCTCACGATGCCGCTGGTCACCGTGGACTCCAGGCCGAACGGTGAACCGACCGCGACGACGTCCTGGCCCACGGCGAGCTCACTGGACTTGCCGACGGTGATCGGCGTCAGGTCGGAGACATCCTTGGCCTGGATCACTGCGGTGTCGGTGAGCGGGTCGGTGCCAAGGACCTCGGCCTCGGCGGTGGAACCGTCGTTGAAGGCCACCGAGATCGAGCCACCGTTGCCGGCCACCTCGACGACGTGGTTGTTGGTGAGGATCTGACCGTCCTTGCTGAGGATGATCCCGGATCCGCTGCCGGCCTCCTGCTGGCCCCGGACCTCGATCTTCACGATGGAGGGCAGAACGGTCGACGCGACCGTCTCGACCGTTCCTTGGGGCGCGTTGGACGTGGTCTGCGCGATTGCGCCCTGATCCGACG